>JBFGQE010000162.1:0-6316 GCA_041564355.1 Gammaproteobacteria bacterium
GTGCTCGGCTGGATCCTGCACAACTCGACGCCCCGACCGACGCTGAAGACTGGCGTCGTCGTCTGCGCTCCTGCCCCGCTATTGGCGAGCCCGGTGAACACGCGCCGCTGACTTTGGATGGCGGTCGCCTCTACCTGAACCGTTACTGGCATTACGAGTACCAGGTTGCGCGCAAAATTCTCGGCCTGCTGGATGATGCGGTCGAGCAGGATGCAACCGCAATCAAGCAGCAGGCAGACCGCCTGTTCGCGCTCGGGGATACGGTCGACGCCGACCAGATGGACGCGATTGTTCGCGCCGCAAACAAATCCTTTTGCGTCATTTCGGGCGGCCCCGGTACCGGCAAAACGACCACCGTGGTGCGAATCCTGCTCACCCTGAAAACCCTGCAACCCGATCTGCGCATTGCGCTTGCTGCGCCGACCGGCCGCGCCGCCGCGCGGATGCTCGAATCGATCCGCGCCGGCATCGCGCGGCTCGAGATCGATCCAGACCTTGCCGCAATCCTGCCTGACTCGGCCGCAACCATGCATCGCCTGCTCGGTTATACGCGCGATCACTTTCGCTACGGCGACGAGCATCGCCTGCCTTACGACTGCGTCGTGATCGACGAAGCCTCGATGGTGGATCTCGAATTGATGTATCGTCTGCTGCGCGCGCTGCCGGACCGGGCACGCCTGATCCTGCTCGGCGATCGGGACCAGCTTGCATCGGTATCCGCCGGCAACGTGCTCGGCGATATTACCGGCCACGGGCTGGAGCTCGAACAGGCTACCGCGCGGATCGCCGATTCGGTCGTGCTGCTGCGCCACAGTTACCGCTTCGACCGTTCCGGCGGAATCGGTCGGCTTGCCGCGCAGGTCAACCTGGGTTGTCACGAGGACGCGCTCGCCCTGCTCGAGACCGGGAGCGAGGAGGTCGGCTGGTACCAACCGCAGCAGGAAGCGCTGACGACGCAGGCACTGGACTGGATACTCGATGCCTACCAGGGCGTATTCGACGCGGACGACGTCGACGCCGCGCTCAAGGCACACGCATCGATTCGGGTGCTCGCGGCCACCAATCAAGGTGAGCTCGGCATCGACACGCTGAACCGCCTAATTTCGGCGCGCCTGCTCTCGCGCAACCATCGACCCGATGCCGATCGATTCCACGGCTTGCCGATCATGGTCCTGCGCAACCAGCACGATCTCGATATCTTCAACGGCGATACCGGGATTCTATGGGAATCCGACGGAAAGCTGCGCGCATGGTTTCGTGGCAGCGACAACAGCCTGCATGGCATCGCGTTGAATCGCCTGCTCGACTACGCGCCCGCGTGGGCCAGCACGGTACACAAGGCCCAGGGCGCCGAGTTCGATTCGGTGATGCTGGTATTACCCGCCGCCGACGACTCCGACGCGTTGTCCCGCGAACTGATTTACACCGCGATTACGCGGGCGCGCCGGCGCTTTTTGCTGCACGCGAGCCGTGCGGTGGCGAGCGCCGCCGTCGACCGACTGTCCCGCCGCCACTCCGCTCTGGCGGAACGTCTCGGCTGGCCACCGGCGCGGCCCCCGGGACCGGCTTGATTTCAGCGTGCATATCAGCTACACAGACAGGCAAATCCACAGAAAGGATATCCCGCTATTCGGTAAGCCGACGACACGGTCGTTACCGACCCGCATTTCGATATGAGTAGCTCCGGCCCAGGCAAAGCCCTGATCGTCGACGACGAGAAAACCAATCGTCTGGTGCTGAAGTCCCTGCTGAGCAAACAGGGGTACCAGACCGTCGAAGCGAAAGATGGTCGTGAGGCGGTTGAATTGTTCAAGCGCGAGGCGCCGGACATTATCTTCATGGACGTGATGATGCCGGTACTCGACGGTTACGAGGCAACCCGGCAGATAAAAGCGGTATCGTCCAAACGTTTCGTGCCGGTCATTTTCCTGACTGCGATGACCGACGAGGAGGCGCTCGCGCAGTGCATCGAGGCAGGCGGCGACGATTTTCTGATCAAACCCTACGACAAGTTGATCCTGCAGAGCAAGATCCGCTCGATGCAGCGCATCGCCGCGTTGAACCACGAGGTACAGGGCATGTACAGCATGATTCACCGCGAACAGGAAATCGCGGAATCGGTGTTCGTCAACGCGATCCAGAGCTCCAATATCGATAATCGCCACCTGCGTCAACTCGTGCGCCCGGCCGGAATCTTCAGTGGTGACATGGTGCTGTCGGCCTACTCGCCGTCGCGGGACCTGTTTTTCCTGAGCGGTGACTTTACCGGTCACGGCCTGCTCGCGGCGATTGGAGCGATGCCGGTCTCTGAAGTGTTCCGCGCGATGACAACCAAGGGCTTCAGCCCGGAGGAAATCCTGACCGGTATTAACAAGAAGCTCAAGGCGATGCTTCCCGTCGGAATGTTTTTCGGCGCACAACTGGTCGTGGTTAACCACGACCTCGAGCACGTTCGCGTTTTCAACGCGGGCATGCCTGACGTCCTGATCGTCGACGGCGCCACCAATCGCATCAAGCAACGGCTCGCTTCGACCGGACTGCCGCTCGGCGTCGAAGCCAGTATCGAACCCCGGGATATGCTGCAGTACGCGCCGATTGCCTACAACGACAAGATCCTGATGCACAGCGACGGCTTAACCGAGGCTCGTAACTGCGACGACGAGGAATTCGGCAGCGATCGGCTGTTCGAGTCGATCGAAAACGCCCCACTAGACTCGGTCTTCGATCACGTGTTTAGCGATCTCGATCGATTTTGTGGCGCCCAGACCACCCAGGCCGATGATGTCACCCTGGTTGAAATAACCTGCGTGCATGACGTGCTGCCGGCAATCGAGATCCACGACTACATTCGGCCCTCGATTCACCATATCAGCGATCGGGGGGAATGGAAGATGTCGCTGCGCTTCAACGGGGCGCGCCTGCGCGAAACCAATCCGGTGCCGGTGCTGGTCAATTACCTGATGGAAATGGAAGATCTCGAGGCAGAGCGCCAGTCGCTGTTTACCGTGATTACCGAACTTTACCTCAATGCGCTCGATCACGGCGTGCTCGGGCTGGACTCGGCGCTAAAATCGGACGCCGACGGGTTCAGTGACTACTTCCAGGTGCGCGAGCACCGCCTCGCCAGTCTCGACAGCGGCTACGTAATCTTCAACCTTTCGGTCGAGCAGGAATCATCGCGCCGCAGCATTCTGTTAAGAATCGAGGACAGTGGAAAGGGTTTTGACTTCTCGAATCTCGCACCGCGGCAGAGTGCCGAGGCCGCGTTTAGCGGGCGTGGCATCCTGTTGGTCCGGGAATTATGCGAATCCCTCGAGTACCACGGTAAGGGCAACATCGCGATCGCCCGATTCGGCTGGAGCACCGACTAGGCGCGCCGCACCCGGTCGGTTTACTGCTTGAGTTCCCTCGCGACGAGGTAGTCGATGATCTGGATCATGCGCTCGTTGCTGCCGGCCAGCGACGCCGAGACCAGGTATTTGCCGTTGACGATAACCGCGGGCACGCCGCGATGGCCGTATCGCTTCTCCTTGTTCACGTTTTTGCGAATCTGGGTCTCGACCGGAAACGAAAAATAATGGTCGCGGAAGGCTTGCGCATCGAGACCCTGGTCGGCAACGAATCGAGCCAGCGTATCGAGGCTGTTGAGGCGCTTGCGCTCGACATGTATCGCGTCGAAGAGCTTGCGGTGGACCTGCTCGAGAACGCCCATCATCTTGAACGAATAGTAAGCGCGCGCATGTTCTGTCCAGCGTGGATTCAGCGCCGAGGGGACTTGTTCGAAAACGACGCCGTCAGGCAGGTTGGCCGACCAGCGCTCGACATAGGGTTCGAAGCGAAAACAATGCGGGCAACCGTACCAGAACACCTCGGTCACGACGACCTTGTCCGGATGCGTGGTTTTCACCGGCTGAGAAATGGCCTGGTAGTGCGTGCCCTCGACAAACGTCATTTGTGCGCTTACCGGGGCGGCAACGATAACCAGCAAGAATAAACTAACAAACCAGCGCTTGATCATATTTCGTACTCCTGCGTTGTTGCATCACTTGTTGACCGCGACGGCAGCGATAAGTTTTGCACAAGGATAGGACGCGACAGGTTAACCTGCGCTGAACCGGAGCGGCGGCTTACTTGATTCCAGCGACGTAATTCGCCACCGCTTTCATTTCCTCTTCCGACATGCGCACGACTACATTGCGCATCATTTTGCCGACGTCGTTGTTGCGCACGCCTTCCTTGAAATGGCGCAACTGGGTGACCAGGTACTCGGGATGCTGGCCGCGCAGGGATGGCCAACCGGCCGGGCCGTTACCCTTGCCGCTCGGCGCGTGGCAGCCCATGCAGGCCGCAACATGTGTTTCGGTAATGCCGCCGCGATAAATGCTCTCCCCCTCCTCGAGCAACTCGCCATCGAAGGCGACCGCCTTGGGGGTCTGGCTCTCGTAATAGGCAGCGATGTTTTTCATGTCTTCCTCGCTGAGGATCGCGGCCATGCCGGTCATCGATGCGTTGACCCGGCGGCCTTCCTTGAAATCCATCAACTGCTTGTAGGTATAGCTGGCGTGTTGCCCCGCGAGTGACGGCCAGATCGGATTGGAGCTATTGCCATCGGCGCCATGGCAAGCCGCGCAAACCGCGCTTTTTTCCTTGCCCGCATTAATGTCGGCGGCGCTGGCAACGGATACCACAAGGCCGGACAAGGCCAGTAAAATGGCTCCTAAATAGCTCATTTTCATTATTTCTCCCGAGGAAAACGGTACGGCAATTTTGGGCGCAAATGTATATCATACCCCGGCCGCACGTTCAACAATAACCCGACCACGAGCATGAGCATTTCCTTCAAACAGGCAAAGTTTGTCACCAGTGCATTCGAGCTCTCGCAGCTGCTGCCCGATCGCGGGACCGAGGTGGCTTTTGCCGGTCGCTCGAACGCCGGTAAATCCAGCGCGATCAATTGCCTGGCGCGACAAAAAAATCTGTGCAAGACGAGCAAGACGCCGGGGCGGACTCAATTGATTAATTTCTTCGCGGTCGATGCGGGGCGTCATCTGGTCGACTTGCCCGGTTACGGCTATGCCAGGGTGTCGAAAAAGCTGCGCAATCACTGGGACGAGGTATTGACTGCATACCTGTTGCAACGTCACGCATTGCGCGGTCTTGTCATCGTGGTCGACATCCGCCGCGGTATCAGCGACCTGGACCAGGCGCTGATCGAAATGACTCGCAATCACCTGGAACTGCATATTCTCCTGACCAAGGCAGACAAGTTATCCCGTTCGGCGACGCGACGCGCGGTCGAGGCTGCGCAGACGGTCCTGGCCGATCCTGCGCACACGGTATCGACGCTGTCGACCCTGAATAGACAGGGCCTGGAGGCGCTTGAAAACAGGTGCCGGGAATGGCTGCTACGCGATTGACCCGACAGACCATTGAAGCAAAACCGCCCGCCAAAAAAAATCCCTGGCAGCGAACTGCCAGGGAAAAACGTGAGGTCCGAATGGGGTTTCCGGACCGATGTCCGCTCATAGGAGGGAGAACGGACTTAGCGCTGGGCTATAGCGCTAATCTGTAGACTCGTAACGCGGTTATAAGTTCCTGATTTCCCGCCTGGCGGAACGCGCGTCGATCGCACCTAATAAGACTGATATGGTGCCAATTCTGGCCTTTTCAACTCATTTCAAAGTGCTACGCAAGAAACCGGTTTACGGATCACCGAAAGCTTCGAATACCGGGGAATATTTCATAATTTTATCATAAAAAACAATGAGTTGAAAAGAGGCCGCTTGCGTTCCGAAATTTGCGCTACGGTCAATGCGCCTCATGCCAGTTATCGCCAACACCGGCGTCGACCTCCAGGCTGACATCGAGGCTGGCGGCACCAGTCATCAGGCCACCGATCGCGCTGCTACAGGCGTCGACCGAAGCGGCGGCGACCTCGAACACGAGTTCATCGTGCACCTGCATTATCATCCTGCAAGGCGGCTGCTTATCCTCGATCCACCCCTGTACGCGGATCATCGCTCGTTTGATGATATCCGCGGCACTGCCCTGCATCGGCGCATTGATCGCGGTGCGCTCGGCGTACTGGCGTACGTTGACATTGCTCGCCTTGATATCGGGAAGATATAAACGCCGGCCGAACACGGTTTCGACGTAACCCTGCTCGCGCGCGAGGTCCTTGGTTTCATCCATGTAGCGACGCACGCCGGGATAGCGTTCGAAATAAGTGTCGACATATTGCTGGGCCTCGCTGCGCCCGATGTTCAGTTGCTTGCCCAGGCCGAAAGCCGACATGCCGTAGATCAAGCCGAAGTTA
>JBFGQE010000163.1:0-6309 GCA_041564355.1 Gammaproteobacteria bacterium
CGCTGGACCAGGAGGCGGAGGTCGACGCGGTGGTGATCGGCGACCTCGGACGGGCCTGGAGCTTCGATCTGCTCAATCAAGCGTTTCGATATTTAATGCGCGAGCCTCGACCGCAATTGATCGCGCTCGGGATGACCCGTTATTGGCGCGCGGCGGACGGGTTGCAGCTCGATGTCGCACCGTTCATCAAGGCGCTCGAGCACGCCGCGTCCTGCGAGGCGAGGGTAATGGGCAAGCCCGCTGCCGAGTTTTTCGAAGCGTCGCTGGGCCTGCTGGGATGCCGCGCCGAGGATACGCTGATGATAGGCGATGATATCGTCGGCGATATCGATGCCGCGCAGCAATGTGGAATTCGCGGTATACAGGTGCGCACCGGAAAATTTCGCGAGGCCGACCTCGACGCGGGCATCAGGCCCTATGCCGTGCTGGATTCGGTCGCCGAACTGCCCGGCTGGTGGCCGTCTCGCAGCCAGGGCTAGTTGGCATTGCCTGCTGCCGCGAGGATGGCCGGAGCGGGAGGAGTGAATCGCGAGCGGTCGAATCGAGGAATCGTGCTCGCCATAATCAGGGTTTAACGGGTGCGCGGACAGATCCCTTCGGCGCCGAAGAAAAATTCGATTTCCGCGCGGGCCGTGTCGGACCCGTCGGAACCGTGCACCGCATTTTCGTCGACGGTTTGCGCGAAATCGGCTCTGATCGTACCGGGCGCCGCATCGGCAGGATTGGTCGCGCCCATCACTTCCCGGTTTTTCGCGATCGCGTCCTCGCCCTCGAGCACCTGGACCATGACCGGTCCCGACGTCATGAATTCGACCAGGTCTCCGTAAAACGGGCGCTCCTTGTGTACCGCGTAAAACTCGCCCGCTTTTTGCGGACTCAGGTGTTCCATGCGTGCGGCGATAATGCGCAGCCCCGCTTTTTCGAAACGGTTGTAGATTTCACCAATCACGTTTTTCGCCACGGCATCGGGTTTGATGATCGAAAGCGTTCGTTCGACGGCCATTTGAAAAATCTCCACGGATGAAAAATGCGCGCATGATACTCCTTAGGGTACACTTATGCGACCCCTTTTCTGGCCTTGAAAATGAGAACCGATCACCACCAGCGCAAGTATTTAAAGGACTACCAGCCGGCCGCATTCAACATCGACAAAACCGACCTCGTTTTTTACCTCGATGAAAACCGCGCACGGGTCGTCAGTCGTCTGCAGCTGCGCCGCCAGGGGGGTAAACCGGGCGCAGCGCTGGTGCTCGACGGCGTCGACCTCGAACTGATCGAACTCAGGATCGACGGCCGGCGTCTGGCGGCCGACGAATACCGGGTCGAAGACGAGACGCTTACCCTCGAGACGGTTCCCGACGCGTTCGAACTCTACTGTGAAGTCACGATCAACCCGGCCGCGAACACGCGCCTCGAAGGGCTCTACTTGTCCAACGGAAATTATTGTACGCAGTGTGAGGCGGAGGGCTTCCGCTGTATCACCTATTACCTGGATCGCCCCGACGTCATGTCGGTCTTCAGCACCGAGATTCACGCCGCGCGCGGGGCGTGCCCGATTTTGCTGTCCAACGGCAATCCGGTCGAGCGCGGCGTCGAGGAAGACCATCACTGGGTCAGGTGGGAGGACCCGTTTCCCAAGCCGAGCTACCTGTTTGCCCTGGTTGCCGGTGATCTTGCCTGTATCGAGGACCGTTTCGTGACCCGCTCGGGGCGCGAGGTAAGCCTGCAGATTTACACCGAGCAACATAACCGCGACAAATGTGATCACGCGATGCGCTCGTTGCAAAAAGCGATGCGCTGGGACGAAGACGTCTTCGGTCTCGAATACGACCTCGACCTGTACATGATCGTCGCGGTCGACGATTTCAACATGGGCGCGATGGAGAACAAGGGGTTGAACGTGTTCAATACGCGTTACGTCCTGGCCAGCGCGCAAACCGCGACCGACGATGATTACCTTGCCATCGAGGGGGTGATCGCGCACGAGTACTTTCACAACTGGACCGGTAACCGGGTTACCTGCCGCGACTGGTTCCAGCTGAGCCTGAAAGAGGGCCTGACAGTGTTCCGCGACCAGGAATTCAGCGCCGACATGTTTTCCCGCGCAATTCAGCGAATCAATGACGTGCGCGTGCTGCGCAATCACCAGTTCGCCGAGGACGCGGGACCCATGGCGCACCCGGTGCGTCCGGCGTCCTACCAGGAAATCAATAATTTCTACACGGCAACCGTTTACAACAAGGGGGCCGAGGTCGTGCGCATGATCCACTGCCTGCTCGGCGCAGAGAATTTTCGCCGGGGCATGGATCTTTACTTCGAGCGGCATGACGGACAGGCGGTGACGACCGACGATTTCAGGCAAGCCATGCAGGATGCATCCGGCGTCGACCTCGGGCGTTTCCAGCGCTGGTACGAGCAATCCGGTACGCCGCGCGTCAGGATCGAGCGGCAATTCGATGCCGAGCAGGAACGCCTGACCCTGCATGTCCGCCAGCATCCGGGCGCGACTCGGGACGAACAGAATCGGCCATTTCATATGCCGATGCGCCTCGCGCTGTTCTCGCCCGGCGACGAGCCGCTGCCGCTGAACAGCGCGGGCAGCATCGAACGAGTGATCGACATTCGCGATCACGAGACCAGGCTGGACTTCGATTCGGTTCCACCCGGCAGCCTGATTTCGGCGTTTCGTGGATTTTCCGCGCCGATTATCCTCGAAACCGATTTAGCCGACGACGAACTCGCCCGGCTGATGGTCTGCGACAGCGATCCGTTTAATCGCTGGGAAGCCGGGCAACAACTCGCCTGTCGCGTTCTGCTGGGCATGCTCGAGGCGCCTGAAGCCCAATGGCCGGACCTGCAGGAGCCGCTGCTGGTGGCGTTCGCCGAGTTGCTCGCCGATGACTCGTCGGATCTCGCTTTGCTGGCTGAAATGCTCGAGCTGCCCGGCGAAAAGTACCTCGCCGAAATGCTCGAGCAGGTCGATATGCTGCGCTTGTCCGAATTACGCGAGTCGCTCGGCACGGAGATCTCGCGGCGCCACGAGGTGTTGCTCGCGGCGCATTATGCGGCGCATGACGGTGCGGGTGAATACAGTCTCGATCCGAGTGCGATCGCGGCGCGGCGGCTGAAAAACATCTGTCTCGCCTACCTGCTGCAGTTGCAGCAGCCGGATTATTTCGAGCTTTGTGCCCGACAATACAAAAACGCCGACAACATGACCGACCAGATTGCCTGCCTGCGCGAGATCGTGCACTACCGTGATCCGCTACGTGAACACATCGTCGAGGATTTTTACCGCAAATGGCGAGACGACACGCTGGTACTGGACAAATGGTTCGGCGCCCAGGGCGCCAGCCGGGTCGACCGGGCCCTGGATTCGATCAGGCCCTTATTCGAGCACCCCGACTATCGGCTCACGAATCCGAATCGTGCTCGCTCGCTGCTCGGCCCGATGATGTCGAACACGCGCGCGTTTCACCAGGATGATGGCGCCGGATACGAGTTTGCCGCTGGCGTGATCCTGCGGCTCGACGAGATCAATCCACAGGTCGCCGCGAGACTGGCAAACCCGTTCGTGCACTGGCGCAAGCTGGTTCCGGCCCAGGGACATAAGATGAAGGCGCAGGTCGAGGCGATGCTGGCGACAGGCGACCTGTCGAACGATTTGAGCGAGATGCTGACCTCCTGCGTCAAAGATTGATGCCGGACCGGATTCAGATCCTGCTGCCCGGGCTGTTCGACCTGCCGCTGGACGAACTGGGCTCGACCTTCCTGCGTGACCGGCTTCCCGGCCTGAATCGATTACTGCGCTATGCCTCGCCGCGTTCGAACCGCGCGTTCAGTATCGACGCGATGCTGCAGGCGGCGCTCGGCTGGCCGACAGGCGAGCCGCCGGCCGCCGCCGGATTACCCCTGGCCCGGGCCTGGGCCGAGAATCCTGCACGGGACGGCGATCATCTGCTGCTTTTCGAAGCCATACACCTGCGCCCGGACCTGCACAGCGCGGTCGTCATTCCGGTCGAAAAAAACGATAGTGAATTAAAAGATATAAATAGCTTAATCAATGATTTAGGTGATTTATTTAAAGTAGATTGTGATATCTCTGCCGTGACCAGCGGTGTGTTCCTGATGCGCCTGAACGCGTGCGCCGCACCGACGCATTACCCGCACATACTGTCGGTGCTCGGCAAGACCGCGAATCCGTATATGGAGCAATCTCGTGCCAACCTGGCATGGTATCGACTGCTCAACGAAATGCAGATGTTCCTGCATCAGCACGCGATCAACGAGCACCGCCTGCAGCAGGGAAAACGTCCCGTTAACAGCCTCTGGTTCTGGGGTGGTGGCGGCCAGCCACCGGCACTGCAAAAGCATCACGGGTGGTTTTGCGATGACACCTTGTTGAATCGCTTCGCCGAGAGTCTCGCGCTTCGACCGCGCTCCCTCGGCGAATTAAACGAAAACATACAAGACGGCATTGTCATCGATCTGCGGCTGTTGCAGGCGTTGAAGTCGCCGCAGATCGAGGGACTCGAAACATTGCTTGGTGAAATCGACCGACGGATATTGTTACCGGTGCTGGACACGGCGGCGCGAGGTCGGCTTGCGGTGACATTGCGGGCTGGCTTCGATCTCGATTTCGAACTGGGCCCGAGTGCCCACCTGCGATTTTGGCGGCGCGAAAAGAATCTGGCCGATTGGAGCGCGTCGGCGCAGTAGGATAGGAGCCGGATTGATATTTTTTCCTCGATTACTGTGCGAAAATGCCTGATTCTGCTAGATATTCATCATGAACGCCGGTATCCAGATTCCCCACTTTTCGAGCCTTGAAGCGGTTATCGACGAATTACGACCGGGTTATCCGGTTTACTGCCTGCGACCCGAGGAATTGCGGCGCCAGGCGCGCTATTTTCTGGACAACTTTCCGGGGCGCGTCATGTATGCGGTCAAGTGCAATCCGCATCTTGCCGTGTTAGGAGCGCTTTACGATGCCGGCATTCGCCACTTCGACACCGCGTCACTGGCCGAAATTGCGCTGGTGCGGGAGCACCTGCCGCAGGCTGATTGTTATTTCATGCACCCGGTCAAGGCGCGCGCCTCGATCATGACCGCGCAGCAGGTATACTCGGTTGATCACTTCGTCATCGATCACGAAAAAGAACTGCAGAAAATCGTCGACGTCACCGGCGGTGGCGACGGCAGAGTCGTGTTGGTGCGAATCGTCACGCCGGTACACGACGCCCAGTACCAGCTGTCGGACAATTTCGGCATCAGTGCCGAGGAAGCTCCGGAGCTATTGCGCAAGGTTCACGATGCCGATTTTCAAACCGGGGTCGCGTTTCACGTGGGCTCGCAATGTCGCAACCCGAGGGCATTCGTCGACGGCGTCAATACCGCGCTGAACGTCATCGAGAGAGCCGGCGTTCCGGTGCACTACCTCGACGTCGGCGGCGGTTTTCCGGCCCTCTACGAAAACGATAAGCCGCCCGGGCTCGAACATTATTTCGATGCAATCTACGCGGCCTTCGACCGGTCCCGCCTGCGCCGCGACTGCGTCCTGATGTGCGAACCGGGGCGGGCGCTGGTGGCGAGCGGCTGCAGCCTGCTAACCCAGGTCCAGCTGCGCAAGGGGGACAAGCTCTATATTAACGACGGGATCTACCAGAGCCTGTCGGAAACTCTGGCGGGCAAGATGAGGCTGCCGGCGCGGCTGATCAATCCGGCGCGGCAAATCAGTAGCGAGGTGCAAGACTTTACCATTCTCGGTCCGACCTGCGACAATCTCGACATCCTGCCGGAACCGTTTTGCCTGCCGGTCGACGCCGAGGAGGGTGACTGGATCGAAATCGGCCAGACCGGGGCTTACACGAATTCCGCTGCGACTCGCTTCAACGGGTTTTTCCCGGAAACTTTCGTCACCGTCGATGCGCCGCCCCTGCTGCCCGAGTAATGAATAAACCGGTATCCTTTAAACCCGTTACGCCGGACCCTGCCGCCGGCAGCAACCGAGAAGACCGCTTGACGCGTGGATGGCGTCGCAATTTACCGATCAGCCTGTTGGGTGGCGTCGCGCTCATGTCGGCCGCGGCAATCGGACAGGCGCTGCATTTCGGCATCGAGCAGTTATCAGTATCCAGCCTGGGCACCCCGTTCATCCTCGGCGCTGTTGCAACTTATCTCATGCTGCGCCTGATGCAGCGCAGCCTCGGCGAGCAACGCGGTCGACTCGAATGGGAGTTTCTGCAGCGTACGCTGGACCTGCGCAAGACCGAGGCTCGTTTCGAGCAGTTTACCGAGAGCGCCGACGAG
>JBFGQE010000164.1:0-6293 GCA_041564355.1 Gammaproteobacteria bacterium
CATTTTCTGCTCCTCGACCAGGTCTTCCTTGCTGTCCTCTATCATGCGTTCGATGAACACCGGCTCGATGCGCGTCATCAACGGCTTGAACGGATTGATCGCGTGATCCAGCAAATCATGCTCCAGGTCGGCCCATGCCAGGTCGCCAACGGCGAGAAATACCTCGGCCTGCGCCGCCAGTCGCGGCAGCACCGGCTTCAGCAGGATGACGAGCTGGCGAAAAGCATTCAGCCCGATGCTGCAGACGTCGTGGACCTCGGCATGGCGCGCCTCGTCCTTGATCGCAACCCAGGGCTGTTTTTCATCGATGTACTGGTTGACGCGGTCGGCCAGCGCCATGATATCGCGCATCGCCTTGCCGTACTCGCGCCCGTCGTAATAGTCGGCGATTGCCGCCGCGCCCGCGACGATTGTATCGCTGATCCCGCTACTGGACAGCGTCGGCGCGAGCTTGCCCTCGAAGCGCTTGTTGATGAAGCCGG
This sequence comes from Gammaproteobacteria bacterium, assembly GCA_041564355.1. Taxonomy (GTDB): domain Bacteria; phylum Pseudomonadota; class Gammaproteobacteria. Next base: position 483 of record JBFGQE010000164.1, read on the forward strand.
CGCAGCGGCTGGCAATGTTCACCAGCTTGCCGACCAGGTCGGCGTTGACGCGCGTGGAGAAATCCTCGAGATTCAGGTCGATATCGTCGACGCCCGGGCCCAGTTTGGCGGCGAAGTAGTAACGCAGATACTCCGGGTTCAGGTGATCGAGGTAAGTGCGCGCCATGATAAAGGTGCCGCGAGACTTGGACATCTTTTGTCCGTCTACGGTCAGGAACCCGTGGCAGTAGACCGCGGTGGGTTTGCGAAATCCGGCGCCGTGGAGCATTGCCGGCCAGAACAGCGTGTGGAAGCGCGCGATGTCCTTGCCGATGAAGTGATAAAGCTCCGCGCTGCTGTCCTGGCTCCAGTAGTCGTCGAAATCGTGACCGGAGGTTTCACACCAGTTCTTGAAACTCGCCATGTAACCGATCGGCGCATCCAGCCAGACGTAAAAATACTTGCCCGGCGCGTCGGGAATTTCGAATCCCCAGTAGGGCGCGTTGCGCGATATGTCCCAGTCCTTCAGGCCTTCGTCGAGCCATTCGTTCAGCTTGTTCGCAATTTCGGTTTGTACATGCCCGGAACGAACCCACTGCTTGAGCATGTCCTCGAAGTCCTCGAGTTTGAAAAAATACTGCTCGGACTTTTTTTCGATCGGCGGCTCGCCGCTGACCACCGACACGGCGTTCTTCAGATCCGTCGGCGAATAGGTTGCGCCGCAATTCTCGCAGTTGTCGCCATACTGACCCGCGGCGCCACAGTTCGGGCAGTCGCCCTTGATGAAGCGATCGGGCAGAAACATTTCCGCCTTCGGGTCGTAAGCCTGTGAAATCGTCTGCGTGCGAATATGCCCCGCATCGCGCAAGCGGGTGTAGATCAGCTCGGCAAAATAGCGATTCTCGGGCGAGTGGGTGCTGTAGTAGTTGTCGAAGCAAACGCCGAAATCGGTGAAATCCTGCAGGTGCTCCCCGTGCATGCGCTCGATCAGCGCTTCCGGGGTAATACCCTCGGCCTGCGCGCGCAGCATGATCGGTGTGCCGTGCGCGTCATCGGCGCAAACGTAAATACACTCGTGACCGCGCAGTTTTTGAAAGCGCGCCCAGATATCGGTTTGCACATACTCGAGCATGTGGCCGATGTGTAACGGGCCATTGGCGTAGGGCAGTGCGCTGGTGACGACGATCTGCCGGGTTGGGGAACTCATACCGGGCTTGCCTGGTTAAAGCAGCGTATTTTAGGGGGTCGCCCAGGGGCTGTATAGAACAAACCGACAAAAACTAAGTGATATTTGGGCGACGGCTCGGGTAAAATGCGCGCTCTTACGCACAACCCCTGCAAAGCAGAAAACCATCATGGCGATTGCAAAATCCGAAATTGAAGCGAAGCTCGGCGAGTTTATCGATCCGAATACCGAAACCGACCTGGTTTCGAGCAAGTCGATCAAGTCGATCGAGCAGGATGGCGATCGCTGGAAGATCGAGTTGTCGCTGGGTTACCCGGCAGCGGGATACTTCGACGAGTTGAAACAGGCGGTAAAAGACAGCCTCGCCGGACTGGACGGAATCGGCGAAGTGGACGTGCAGGTTTCAAGCCAGGTCAAGTCGCACGCGGTGCAACAAAACCTGAAACCGTTGCAGGGGATCAAGAACATCATCGCGGTCGCGTCCGGCAAGGGGGGAGTCGGCAAGTCGACCACGGCGGTCAATCTTGCGCTCGCATTGCAGGCCGAGGGCGCCGTGGTCGGCATCCTCGACGCGGATATTTACGGCCCCAGCATCCCGCGCATGCTCGGTTGCCAGGGGCAGCCGGAATCGACCGACGGTAAAAGCCTGGAACCGATGATCGGTCACGGTATCCAGTCGATGTCGATTGGTTACCTGGTCGAGGAGGACACGCCGATGATCTGGCGCGGTCCGATGGTCACCCAGGCGCTCGAGCAGCTACTCAACGATACCCGCTGGAACAACATCGATTACCTGATTATCGATCTGCCGCCCGGTACCGGCGACACCCAGCTGACGCTGGCGCAACGTATTCCGGTGAGCGGCGCGGTGATCGTGACGACGCCGCAGGATATCGCCCTGCTCGATGCGCGCAAGGGGCTGAAGATGTTCGAAAAAGTGGAGGTGCCGGTACTCGGTGTCATCGAGAATATGAGTATTCACATCTGCAGCCAGTGTGGCCACAGCGAACACATCTTCGGCGAGGGCGGCGGTGCGCGCATATCCGAGGAGCACGGCGTCGATCTGCTCGGTTCGTTACCGCTCGATATCCACATTCGCGAGCAGGCAGATAGCGGTAACCCGACCGTGGCGGCAATGGAAGACAGCCAGATCAGCTCGATCTACCGCAGCATCGCGCGTAAAACCGCAGCCAGACTCGCCACCAAGGCGCGCGACCATTCGGCCGCGTTTCCCAACATCGTCATCCAGAACAATTGACCGGCGCGGCCCACGCGCCGCGCGGGTTATCCGGCCGCTCGACCTCGGCATCCAGGGCAAAAGAAAACAGCGCAGCCGTGCACAACCCCCTGACGCTGCCAGCCGGGACTAAAGCCTAAAACTTGCCGCTCTGGTAATCGCTGAATGCCTGTTGCAATTCCGCCTGCGTATTCATCACGAAGGGCCCCATGCGGGCTATCGGCTCGCCCAGCGGTTTGCCCGCGATCAGCAAAAAACGCGTCCTCGCGTCGGCGCCTGTCACCTCGACCCGATCGCCGCTGCCCAGCACCGCAAGCTGGTCGCGCCCGAGCCTGACCGGTTGGTCGTTATCGTCGTCGAGCGATAGCTCGCCGCAAATCACGAACAGGAAGGCGTTGTGTCCGCCTGGCAGTGATTCCGCGAAGCGGGTTTGCGCTTCCAGCTCAACGTCGAGGTAAAGCGGTTCGGTCAGCGGTTGGCTTACCGGGCCCACCGTGCCCAGTGACGTGCTGCCGGTGATGACCCTGATCCGGGTGCCGGATCTCGATTCCAGCGGGATCTGCGTCGCGTCGAACTCCTGGTAAGCGGGTGTGGCCATCTTATGGCTGGCCGGCAAATTGATCCAGAGCTGGAAGCCCTCGAGCAACCCGTCTTCCTGCTCCGGCATTTCGGAGTGTACGATGCCGCGACCGGCGGTCATCCACTGGATCCCGCCGGGCTCGATGACGCCCTCGTTGCCGGCGTTGTCGCGATGCCGCATGCGCCCGTTGAGCAGGTAGGTCACGGTCTCGAAACCGCGATGCGGGTGCGGGGGGAAGCCAGCGATATAGTCGTCAGGGTTATCCGAGCGAAACGAATCGAGCAGCAGGAACGGATCCAGGTCGGCCAGCGCCGGTTGCCCGATAATCCTGACCAGGTCGACGCCAGCGCCGTCGGTAGTCGGTTGGCCATTGACGATATGCCTGACTCTGCGTGTACTCATGTTTGCTCCCGCCGGTTACCCGGTCGTGCTTGAGTTGGGCCGGCTGGCCCGCGGGCAATCTGGCGGACGATCCGGGTTAGGCAATCGAAGTGTGGGTTTTCGCGCCGATTTCAAGGCGATGCGGACGGGGTTAACTAGCCTTGCGCGAGCCGAGTTGTGCGCCGGGAAAGTAGCGCTCGAGCAGCGTTACCAGTTGTTTCTTGACGAACGGCTTGACGATAAAATCATTCATACCGGCAGCGATACAGGCGTCAAGATCGCTTTCCTGTGAATTTGCGGTGATCGCGATAATCGGAATACTGCTGCTTTCCACGCCGAGTGCGCGAATTTTACGCGTGGCCTCGAGGCCATCCATGGTCGGCATCTGGATATCCATGAAGATCAGGTCGTAATCGCGGGACTGAACCGCTTCGGTCGCTTCCTTGCCGTTGCCGGCAGTATCGACATGGTAGCCGAGTCCGTCGAGCATTTTTTCGACCACGAGCAAATTGACGAGGACGTCGTCGACCACGAGCAGGCGCAGTTGCGCACCGGTCTGGTCGGTTTTGAACTGCTGTCCCGGCAGGATCGTAATCGTATCGTCGCGCCTTTCTTCCTGCATCTGGGGATCGAGTCGCGGCAGGGTTACCTCGAACCAGAACAGGCTGCCCTGGCCCTCGGTGCTGGAGACGCCGATCTGCCCGTCCATGGTCTCCATGATTTTGCGGCAGATCGCAAGACCCAGCCCGGTGCCGCCGAAACGGCGCGACGTGGAGGCGTCGACCTGGGTAAAACTATGGAACAGGTTGTCGAGCGCGTCGGCCGGAATGCCGATGCCGGTGTCTTCGATCTCCACACGCAGGCGCGGCGCATCGTCCTCGCCGCCGGCCCGACTGATTCGGATACTGATTTCGCCCTCGTGGGTAAACTTGATCGCATTGCCGACGAGATTGACCATGACCTGGCGCAGACGACCGTAATCGCCGATGTAATAACCCTCGACCGCGTCGTCGATATGGTATCCGAGCTTGAGTCCGCATTCGCGTGCCTGCGGTTGCAGGATATCGACCACGCCGCTGACCACGCTGGTGAACTCGAACTCGGCCTGCTCGAGATGAATGCGCCGCGCTTCGAGCTTGGACAGGTCGAGGATATCGTTAATGATGCGCAGCAATGCTTCCCCGGAGTCCTGGATGATCTCGGCATAATGTCGCTGTTTCTCGTCGAGACCGCTGTCGAAGAGCAGGTCCGTCATGCCAATGACCCCGTTCATCGGCGTGCGAATTTCGTGGCTCATAATGGCGAGAAACTCGGACTTGGCGCGGTCGGCTTGCTCGGCCGCTTCCTTGGCTTCGATCAGCTGCTGCTGCGCCTCGTGCAGCGGCGTGATATCCGAGCCGGTACCGCGGTAGCCCGCAAAACTGCCGTCCGCGGCATAAACCGGCTTGCCGCTGATCGAGAGCCAGACCCGGCTGCCGTCGGGTTTTTCCCGTGGATGAGTGAAGCTGCGGAACGGCTCGTGGCGTTCGAGGGTTTCGAGATGTTCGAGAAAGTCCTCGGCAGGCATGTTCGGAATACCGGTCTCGGCACGGGTTTTGCCCAGCAGGCGTTCGGGTTGGACGCCGGTTACGCTTTCGAAGCGGCTCGAGAAATAACTGAAGCGTAACTCGGAGTCCATTTCCCAGAACCAGTCCGACCCGGCCTCGGCGAAATCGTGCAGTCGCCGTTCCTGGAAGGCGACGTCGCTGCGATGGAGGTTGCCGATTTCGTGCAGCGCGCCGTTGAGCAGGTCGATCATATGCCCGAGTTCGTCGTTGCGGTTATGCTTGATCGGGCTCTTGTCGGCGTTGGCCGGATCGAGCTTGGATTGCTGCAGTTTTTCATGGATTTCGGTCAGCGGGAAAATCAGGTTGGCCGCGACCCAGATGAAAACGCTGGCGCCGGCGAAGACGCTGATCAGCAGCACCAGGCCGAGTATGCGGACGAGAAAATTGATCAGCTCCCCGGCAAGATTCTCCACGTTCAATCGCAGTACCAAATCGAGCTGGGCGCCGATCTTTTCCGCGGGCAGGTATACCAGGTAGGTGTCGCCGTCGAGTATTGCCGAAATCTCGGATTCGTGGTGGCTTTTCATCACCGCGGCTTCGCCGTGGGTCGCGACCACGCGGCCGTTGCGGTCGATGGCGCTCGCCCCCTGGATTTTCGGCGCGGCGGTCATGATGCGCTGCAGGCCGTCGATCAGCTCGCGTTCATTCGGCATGCGCATATCGAAAGAAGCCGTGGCGGCGATGCGCGCCTGCTCACGATAATCGGCGAGACGAGACGCCTTGTAATTGTGATAAGACGGAATAACGATGATGAATTCGATCACCACGATCGCCGCAATCACAACTAGAACCAGCTTGCGCGCGAGACGAAAGCTAAGCATTTGCCTCAAGGCTTCGGCCC
>JBFGQE010000165.1:0-6275 GCA_041564355.1 Gammaproteobacteria bacterium
ATCGCCGCCTTGCCGGCCTCGATGCAGTCCTGGATCTTGTCCTGAGAGATCGCGGCCTGGGCCGAGCTGTTGGGCAGACTCATGCCGAGCGCCTCGATCGCGGACGCCATGGTATTCGCGGTGTACATGCCGCCGCAGGAGCCTGGCCCCGGGATCGCCGCGCACTCGATTTGCTTGACCTCTTTCTGCGTGATCTTGTGTTGCGCCTGCGCGCCGACCGCCTCGAACACCGACACGATATCGACGTTCTGGTTGCGGTGGCAGCCGGGCATGATCGTGCCGCCGTAGACGAATACCGCCGGCCGATTAAGGCGCGCCATGCCGATCATGCAGCCGGGCATGTTCTTGTCGCAGCCGCCGATGGTGACCAGCGCGTCGAAACCCTGGCAGCCGGCCACGGCCTCGATCGAATCGGCGATGACCTCGCGCGATACCAGCGAATACTTCATCCCCTCGGTGCCCATCGAAATGCCGTCCGAGATTGTAATCGTGTTGAAGATGACCGCCTTGCCATGGGCGGTATCGGCGCCCTCGGCGGCTTTCACCGCGAGCTGGTCGATATGCATGTTGCACGGCGTGACCATGCTCCAGGTCGACGCGATGCCGACCTGAGGTTTCTTGAAGTCGGCGTCGTCGAAGCCGACCGCGCGCAGCATCGAACGGCTCGGCGCGCGCTCGACGCCGTCGACCACGAGCGCTGAATGTTGTCGAATATTTGACTTGCTGGAAGCGAATTTTTTACTGGCCATGAACTGTTTAATTTCTAGAATCGAGAGGTCGGCACAGGTTAGGCAATGCCCGTGGACGATGCAAGGGAATTAATCCAGGGAGCAGGCCCACAAAGCTCGATTCTTTCCTATACTCAGACAGGTAACGGATGTAACCCGATTTCTCCATGATCGATTCGATTTTGCTGGCTGGACTTGCTGCGCTAACGGGCGCCGGTCTGGCGACGCTGGCGTTTGTCGGGATTCGGCGCCGGCGCCGGGAACAGCGGCGCGAAGATCAGCAGGATCGACTGCACGGACTGATCGAAGCCACGATCGGAACCACCGGGGAAACCTACTTTTATTCACTGGTCCGCGAGCTGGCCCGGTACCTGGGCGTCGATGCCGTTTTCATGGCCGCCCTGGTCGACGAAACGCAGGGTTCGTACCAGACCCTGGCTTACTGGTGCGACGGCGGCTACATCATGAATCATGCGGTATCGCTGCAGCACAGTCCCTGCGGAGAAAGCGGCAGTTTCTGGTACATGGAAAATGCAGCGGCGGAACTCTTTCCCGAGGCCCCGCTGTTGCAGGCTCGGTTCAAGGCTTCCGGGTTTTTCGCGCTCAAGTTACAGGACTCTTCCGGCCGCCAGATCGGCCTGCTTGCCGGGCTGCATCGAGGCCCGCTGCACCCGCAGAAAAGCGACGAACACGTGATCAAGCTGTTTGCCGCCCGCGCCGCGGCCGAACTCGAGCGCAAGCTCGCGCTCGGCGAAACGCTGATGGAAAAAGAACGCGCGCAGATCACGCTGCACTCGATCGGCGACGGCGTCATTACGACCGACGGCAATGGCTGTATCGACTACATGAACCCGGTCGCCGAGGCGCTGACCGGCTGGCGCTACCACCAGGCCATGGGCCTGTCGATGGAAGCCGTATTGCACCTCGAGGACGAACAAAGCGGCATGGTAATACCCGATCCGGCGCGGCGTTGCCTGTCGGAAAAGCGCGTGATCGCGCCGAAAACCGACAACGTGCTGATTTCGCGCAACGGCGAGCGTTTCTCGATTCAGGGTACCGCGGCGCCGATGGTCGACGCGCAGGGCAACAGCATCGGCGTGGTGCTCGTGTTCAAGGACGTGACCGATTCGCGGCGCATGCAGAAAATGATGGTCCATCAGGCCACGCACGATCCGCTGACCGGGCTGGTCAACCGCTCCGAATTCGAACAACGCCTGGACAAGGCGCTGCAATCGGCGAAAAACTTCGAAAACACGCATGCGCTGCTGTTTCTCGACCTCGACCAGTTCAAGATCGTGAACGACACCGCGGGACATGTCGCCGGCGACGAGCTGCTGAAACAGATTTCTTCATTGCTCGCGGGCCAACTGCGCGGCCGTGACACGCTCGGACGTCTCGGCGGCGACGAGTTCAGCGTGTTGCTGGAAAATTGCCCGCTGGGCAAGGCGCGCAAGGTCGCGGACCTGCTGATCAACGCGATTCGAGAGTACCGCTTCGTCTGGGACCAGAAGACCTATCAGGTCGGGGTCAGTATCGGCATCGTGCCAATCACCGCGGATTCGACGACGCGCACCCAGTTGATGCATGACGCCGACCAGGCCTGCTACGCGGCCAAGGATCTGGGTCGTGGGCGCGCCTGTACGCACAGCGACACGGCGGGCGATGCCGGTGATCGGCAACCCGAAAAATTGCAGCGCCAGGATATTATCGATGCGCTCGACAGCGAGCGTTTCGTGCTGCTCTACCAGCCGATCATTGCGCTGGACCCGGAACAAACGAGATTACACACGCGTGCCGAGGTGTTGCTGCGCATGCTCGATACGAGCGGGCAGGTGATCACGCCGGGCGCTTTTTTACCGTCCGCGTCGCGTTTCGGCCTGATGCCGCAGATCGATCGCTGGGTAATCGAACGGGTATTCGGCGGCTACCCGCATATCTTCATGCAAAACCCCGACCTGGTCTTGAGCCTGAACCTGTCCGCGGCGTCGATTGCCGACGAATCCCTGGCCGAGTACATCCTGCAGCGCTTCGAGCAGACCGTGGTCAAGCCGCAGCAGATCTGCTTCGAGGTTTCCGAGAGCGCGCTGAATCACAACCTGGCCAGCGCGCAGGGCCTGATCAAGCGCCTGCAGGCCGCCGGCTGTCATTTCGCGCTGGATAATTTCGGCAGCGGACTGGCCAGCTTTGCCGCGGTCAAGAACCTGGACATCGATTTCATCAAGATCGACGGCAGTCTCGTGCGTGGAATGGAGACCGACGACGTCGATCGAACGATGGTCGAGTCGATTAACGCGATGGCCCACCTGCTGCATATCAGAACGATTGCCGAAAACGTCGACGCCGAGTCGTCGCTCGAGGGATTGAAAGCGATCGAAGTCGACTACGCGCAGGGATATTATCTCGGCGACCTGGTGCCGCTGGACGAGGTGGGACGAGAAGGGCAGGATCTGCGCGTCAACGAAATCCAGATCAACTAGAGTCCAACTTTTCGCGAGCGCCGTTCCAGCACGAGCGTGTCGCGCCAGCGACCATCGCGTTGCGCGATCCGTTCACGAACGCCAACCTTTTTAAAACCATGACGCAGGTGCAGCTTTAGTGTCGCCTGGTTTTCCGGGAATATAGACGAGTACAGCGTCCAGATGCCGTTGGCCTCGGATTCCTCGACCAGGCGCGCCATCAATTCGCCGCCTATCCCCCGGCCCAGACTGTCGGTGTCGACGTAAATGCTGACCTCGGCGACGCCGCGGTAGCAGGCGCGCGAGGAGACCGGCGCCAGCGCGGCCCAGCCAAGAATCACTCCCTGCCGCTCCCGGACGAGCCGGCAAAACGGATGGTACCTGGCGTTCCAGGACGGCCAGTCGGGTGGCTCGGTTTCGAAAGAGGCTTCGCCGGTGGCGAGGCCCTTACGGTATATTTCCAGCACCGCGGCGGCATCCGCGTCTGTCAATTCTCGTATCATCCGGTTCGGTTATACCGGCAGATCGAGCTCTCTGGCAAGTCCGCCACTCGCCGGAACGGGGAAATCGCGCGAATCAACATCTTGGCTGTGGGCCTCGGTTATGTTACTTTTCGCGCACGGAGGATAACAATCAACTCCTTACCTGCCGGCACGGTTAGAATAAAGAGCGATCAGCTTTAGCAAACCGGGCAGGCATTTTATTAAAGAAATAACAATTGGAGAGAGTGACCAATGAAACTTTTTAAAACGCTGGCGGTATCCGCAGCAGTCGCTATGGCATCCACCTCGGGTGTTGCGAATGCGGGTACGCTACAAGACGTCAAGGCCCGCGGAGAGCTGAATTGCGTGGTAACAACCGGTGTCCCCGGGTTTGCCGCGCCGAATGATGCTGGCCGCTGGGAAGGATTCGACGTCGATTTCTGTCGCGCAACCGCTGCCGCAGTGCTGGGCAGCCCCGACAAGGTGAAATTCGTACCGACTACCGGTAAGACGCGTTTCACCGTATTGAACTCGGGCGAAGGCGACCTGCTTTATCGCAACACTACGATCACCATGAGCCGTGACACGGACCTCAAGCTGACCTTTCTCGGTGTCAATTACTACGACGGCCAGGGCTTCATGGTGCCCAAGGCGCTGGGGGTAACCTCTGCCAAGCAACTCGACGGTGCTTCGGTCTGCATTCAGACCGGTACCACCACCGAGCTGAACCTGGCGGATTATTTCCGTGCCAACAACATGAGTTACGAGCCGGTGACCATCGAGACCAACGAAGAAGGGCAGACTAACTACCTGGCCGGTCGTTGCGACGTATACACCACGGACGCTTCCGGTCTGGCGGCGACTCGCTCGACTTTCGATCAGCCGAATGCGCACGTTATCCTGCCGGAAATTATTTCCAAGGAACCGCTTGGGCCGGCAGTACGCCAGGGCGACGACCAGTGGGCGGACGTAGCCCGCTGGGTGCTGCTCGCTTTGATCGAAGCCGAAGAAATGGGTATTACCAAGGGCAACGTCAAGCAACATGCGGCCAAGGCGGGAAGCAATCCCAACATCAACCGTATAGTTGGCACCGAGGGTGATTTCGGTTCGATGATCGGTCTCGACAAGCAGTGGGCCGTGCGCGCGATTTCCGCGGTAGGCAACTACGGCGAGATCTTCGAGCGTAATATCGGCGTGAATACGCCGCTGGGCCTGGCGCGTGGATTGAACGCGCAGTGGACCAACGGTGGCATTCTGTACGCACCACCGGTTCGTTAGTCCGTTAGCGAAACCCACCGGCGGCCGCCCTGGCGGCGGCCGCCGGATTTAACGGCAGCGGTAGACATACTTAGGGGGGCTAGGGTTATGAATCATCATGCAGTTTTTATCGGGAGTCCGTCATGACCACGACAACTGCTGGCAAGGCGACCCCGAACCAATCGTTTTTCTATCGCCTGATCAACGACAAGGAACTTCGTTCGGTCTTTATCCAGGTCGTCACGATTGCGCTGTTGTTCGCCTTTATCGCGTACATCGCGCGCAACGCGGTGGTCAACCTCGAAACCATCGGCAAGGGCTATAGTTTCGACTTCCTGTATCAGCCGTCCAATTACGATATCAACCAGTCCCTGATCGAGTACGACTCTCGCAGCCCGCACTGGCGCGCCGCGATCGTCGGTATATTGAATACATTGCTGGTCGCGGTCGTGGGGGTAATTCTCGCCACGATCGTCGGCTTCATTCTCGGCGTCTTGAGGTTGTCGCCCAACTGGCTGATCAACCGCGTGGTCTACGTTTACATCGAGTACGTGCGCAACGTGCCGGTCCTGCTGCACATCCTGCTGGTGCACGGTATCATCGTCAACACGCTGCCGGTGCCGAAAAATGCGATGATGGCCTTCGACGGCACGCTGTTCCTGACAAATCGTGGATTTTATACGCCCAAACCCCTGTTCGAACCCGCCATGTGGGCGGTACTGATCGCCTTTATCATCGGTATAGGCTTCACCTGGTGGTTCCGGCGCTACGCGAAGAAGGTACAGGATGCCACCGGCAAGATTTATCCCGTTTTCCTGATCGGGCTCGGCGCTATTGTCGGCTTCCCGATTCTCGTGTTTCTGATCACCGGCGCGCCGCTGTCCTGGGAATACGCCGAACTCAAGGGTTTCAACTTCAAGGGCGGTCTCGTGTTACGGCCCGAGTTCGTGGCGCTGACCGTGGCGCTGGCCCTGTATACGGCCGCGTTTATCGCCGAGATCGTGCGCGCCGGCATCCAGGCGATCAGCCATGGGCAGACCGAGGCGGCCTACGCGCTGGGGCTACGCCCGAAGCGCAATATGCACCTGGTGATCATCCCGCAGGCGCTCCGGGTCATTATTCCACCGCTATCGAGCCAGTACCTTAACCTGACCAAAAACTCGTCGCTCGCGATCGCGATCGGATACATGGACATCGTCGCGACGATCGGGGGCATCTCGCTGAACCAGACCGGGCGCGAGATGGAATGCATGACGATCGTGCTCGCGTTGTACCTGTTCTTCTCGCTGTGCATATCGGCGTTCATGAACTGGTATAACAAGAAAATGAAGCTGGTGGAGCGATGAGATGAG
>JBFGQE010000166.1:0-6142 GCA_041564355.1 Gammaproteobacteria bacterium
AAACCTGCAGCGCGACGGCTTTCTGATGATCAACGCGACACCGGTGCTGCACCCCGGGCGCAAACCCGCGGCGGAAGCGCGTTACTGGCAAGGATTTCTCGAGGACTTGCTGGATGCCATCGCGGCCGCGACGACGGTACGGCGGATTCGGCTCCTGCTGTGGGGCAGGATCGCGCACCGGGTCGCGGCCATGCCGGCCAGCCAGGCTTACGAAAAACTCGTTTGCGAACATCCCTACAACCTGTCGTTTATCGACAATCCCGACATGCGCGCGTTGTTTGCCGAACTCAAAATCCTGCGCCGGCGAGACGCTGACACCGACTAGGCCTGGGCGATACGCCTGTTCTCGCGATCGAGCAATTCGGACACCATGACCGGTTTCGCCAGGTGAAATCCCTGCGCATAGTCGATTCCAATCGACTGCAGGGATTCGAGCGTGCCTTCGTCTTCGACCCATTCGGCAATGGTTTGCAGTTTCAGCACGCGCGCCACGTCGTAAATCGTGCGCACCATGGCCAGGTCGACCGGGTCGTTCAGCATGTCGCGCACGAACTGCCCGTCGATCTTGAGAAAATCCAGCGGTAATCGTTTCAGGTAGCCAAACGAGCTCAGGCCGCTGCCGAAATCATCGAGCGCGAACCGACAGCCCATTTCACGCAGCCGGCTGATGAACTCGATCGCTACCGAAAAGTTTGCGATCGCCACCGTTTCGGTCACCTCGAAACACAGAATTCGAGGATCCACCGCGTAGTCATTCATTTTTTCGATGATGTAATCCGCGAGCTGCGGATCGCCGACCGACTGCCCCGACAGGTTGATCGTGTACATGTGATCATCCGGCTGTGCCAGCTGGAGTTCGAGCTGTGGTATGGTTGCCAGCGCACGATTGATCACCCACCAGTCGAGGTCGCGCATCAGGTCGTAGCGCTCCGCGGTCGGAATAAACAGGCCCGGCGAGATCAGGCCGCCCTCGTTTTGCGGCCAGCGCAGCAGGAATTCACTGATCGCCGTCGGCTGCAGGCCGCTCTTGATTGGCACAACATCCTGCACGGCCAGCTCGAACTCGTCGTTCTTGATCGCTTCCTTGATCCGCGGCAGCCACTGCATCTGGCTGTATTTCTGCGCGATCTCTTCGTCGTCGACGCGGTAGACGTGCACCAGGTCGCGGCCGGAGTCCTTGGCCGCGTAGCAGGCAAGATCCGCCGCGCTCAGTATATCCGACAGGCTGCCACTCATTCGATTGATCATGACCAGGCCGATACTGGCGCTCACGTCGAACAGCTTTTCGTCCCATTTGAAATGCATGTCATGCAGGGCCTCGCGCACCCGACCGGCAATCTTCTCGGCCAGTTCCGGTCCACAATTCTCGAGCAACAGGCCGAACTCGTCGCCGCCAAGGCGCGCAACCACGTCGTTGTGTGGAATCTGGGCCTGCAGCAAACCCGCCACCTGTTTCAACAATTCGTCGCCCGCGATGTGTCCACAGGTGTCGTTAACCAGCTTGAACTGGTCCATGTCGATGTAGCACAGCGCGTGCTGGTTATCCCGCTGCCGGCCCGTTTCAAGCGCATCCTTGACCCGGTTTTCGAATTCGGCGCGATTGATCAGCCCGGTCAGGGAGTCATGACTGGCCTGGTAGACCAGCTGGGCGGTCAACTCTTGCTCGAGGCTGACGTCGCGCAGCACCAGCAGCGAACCAATCGGGGCGCCGTTCGAATCGAACAGCGGCGACGCGTTACCATCGACCGAGATGCGGCCGGCCTTGACGCGCATCACGACATCGATACCGGTCTGGCGCAGGTTGCTTTGCGTCATGTCGACGTAAAACTCGACCGGGTCGCTAATCTCGTCGCCGAAAGGCATGAATTCGAGCTTGACCAGTTCGGTGATGTGACGGCCCCGCGCGTCCTCGAGTCTGCAGTTCAGCAGCTCCTCGGCAACCGGGTTCATGTAGTTGATGCAATGGTCGAGCTCGGTGGTAATCACCGCGTCGCCGATCGAACGCAGCGTCACCTCGGCGCGCTCACGCTCCTTGAACAACTGCGACTGGGCCAGGTCGCTCTCCCGTTTCAGCGAATAACGGCTGCGCAATTCGAACAGCAGGACGCAATACAGGAACGCGGTCAGCATACCCGCGAGCGCAACATTCAACAGCGCGGAACGACTGGCGCGTAAACTATGGCTCGCCACTAACTCCAGACCTTGCCCACCAAAATCGATTGCTTGCCGCAGGCTGGTATCCGCATCCGGGCCAGTCTCTCCGACCAGCGTACGGTCATCGGCGCGCAACGTGTAGTCGATCGGCAACGCGGCGTTGACCTCGCCGCCTGCGTCGAGGCTCATCTTGTTCCAGTCGAGCAATATGACAAAAGCACCGCTGAACTGCTCGAGACGCTCGGCCGCGCCAGTTTCGATCGAGCGTCCGAAATAGGTGGGCTTGATTGCCACGAGATGCCTTGGTTGACCCAGCGCCGCGGGCGCCGGCAGCAGGCGGCTGGCGTTATTTCGTGCGGCGGCGAATATGACCTGCCTGAGCTCGCTGTCGCCCAGCCAGTCCATGCCCATCAGGCCCGCGTTGGATGGCTTCAGCGGCTCGAGAAAACTGGTTACAAGGAAATGGTCCAGTCCCGGCGATAGGCCGTACAGGGGCCTGATCTCGAACTGGCTGAATCCGGCCTCATGAATTTCGGCGACGAACTGTCGTTTCTCGTCTATGCCGAGGTAGGTGAGATACTCCAGCGAATCGAGGAAAACATGCTCCTGCAGAATCCGACGGCTGAAGGGCGTGAACAAAGCCGCATCCATGTCGTCGCTTGCCTGGTACAGGCCAACCAGCGCATCCAGCGACGCCTCGGTAACCGCCATGCGCTGGCCGATCGCCTGGAAGGTCGAATTGATCTCGCGGGAATACGCGTTACGCTGCTGACCGAGTTGTAATTCGTAGCTAATCCAGCAGGCCAGTCCGGCCAGCGCCAGGCCGAGCAGGCAGAATAACAGCCCCGAACGCGAGAGCAGTGCCTTCACTTTCAGCCACACCCGGCGCGTCTAGTTTATCTTTTTGGCTTTGCGCAGGAATTTGCGAGGCAGTTTCACCTGGGTCGATTGCAAATGGGCCGGGTTCAACCAGAGATCCCAGTCTCGGTTGGCGACGATCGGGATGTCGCTCGGGGATTTACCGTTGAGTATCTCGATGGCGGTTTGCGCGGCCCATTCACCATGTTCTTGCGGGATCTTGGTAAACCCGATCGAGCTGAACGGCATCATCCAGTCGTGGTTGGTAACGGTCAGTTTGCGCGCCTGCTGCACCGCGAACCCGGCGAGCTCGTCCTTGTTCCAGTTCTTGATCCCGGAATAGCTTCCCATCACGACGAAGTCGGCTTTCTGCGCCTCCAGGTAAGCTTGCTTCCATTGCGCGGCATCGGCAACGAGCATGCCCTGCAGCTCGATACCGAGTTTTTTCGACGCGCTCGCGACCCGGTCCAGGTTCTTCTTTTCGGTCAGCGTATCGGCGCCGAGATAGATCGCTTTTCGGCCTCCGCCCGAGTACTTGATCGCGTGACCGAGCATGGCTTCCAGCGGGGCTACCTCGATGATCCCGGTCACGTTACTGTACGGAAAACCGTACTCCTTGACGGTCCAGTTGACGCCGCTGAACACGAAGGGTATCGGGGCGTCCTTGTAGAACTGCTTGACCACGAACTTGGCCGCGTTGTCGTCCGAGACGATAACCACGTCGGGTTGCCAGGATTCGATCTGCTGCTTGACCGCGAGCGCGGCGGATTGCTTGAACTCGGCGCTCTTGTTGCGCTTGGTGTCCATGTCGATCTGGCGAATTTCACAATGCCCGGTCAACACCTTGCGCAAGCCCTGCTCGACACCGTCCGACCAGGCATAGCCCTGGTGGTAAGACGATACGTAGAGACATTTGCTGGAGCTCGAACTGGCGGACGTGCTGAATATCAGGCTGCTGCACAGGCTAACAAGCATAACCTGGCCAAGGATTCGAAGATTCATAAGTTTGCTCTCGACGGTAAGGGCGACAATAAACCCGGGCTCCGATCAACCTGGTTGGGATCGTCCGGCGCGTGACCTGGGTACTTCTTTATGAATCGGCCCGTTTGGCAATAACTTTAGCTCCGGTTCAAAAGCGATAAGTCATACCCACGCGCACCCCGTAAACGGCATAATCGTCTATTTCACCAGTAGTTCGCGAAACCCGGTCGCGTACGTCCCAGCCGCCGCCGTGGTGCTCGGCGGACAACGTGTAGCGCGCGGACCAGTGCTTGCCGACCCGCTGGATAAAGCCCACGTTGCCGATCAGGATAAACTCGGTGTCGATGTCGGTCTCGATATCGTAGGTCCCGCCACCGCGAATCGCACCATCGGCATCGTCCATGTCGATCTCGGCAAAGCCGGCACCGAGATTCCAGAAACCGGTCCAGCCGTCGTCTTCGAGCGCGTAACGGCGTTCACCAACCACGGTAACCATCAGCATCGTGCCCACCGCATCGATCTCCAGGTCACTCTTGATATCGACAATTTCAGCGGGCCTTTCAAAATCGAACTCGGGCGAGTAATCGAGGTTGAAGCCGACGTGCCAGTCGTCGTTCAGACGGCGATGCAAGGTAAAACCGAATCCCAATATGTCATTGGTAGGTTTGCCGCTCGAGCCGACCATATTCAATCGCGATGTCAGTTCGTAATCGGCACGATCCGCCGCGGACAGATCCGACGAGCCCGTCGCGAGAAGCAGGTAGACGACGCCGTGGAACCGTGCAGCACGGGTTTGTTTCATCGCAGACTCCGCGGTGAGCTGATCGGAATCCCAGTATAAACAACAAAACTGAAGACTGGTTTAAGATCTCGGGCGGATGGAAACCGACCGAATCGCCCGGCGCCGCAACCCGAACAGGCGGCAAACGGACAAAAAAACGCGAATCAGGGCAATCTTAAGCCAATCTTCAGGATGATTGGCTAAAACGCCGGTATGCAAGTGCTACTCGTCGAAAATTCCGTCACGCTGCAGACCTCGCTGGGTTCCGGGCTGCGTAAACTGGGCTACGCGATCGATATCGTCGCCGACGGTGTCGAGGCAATCGCGCGCGCGTCGAGTCGGGATTACGACATCATCATTCTCGACCTGATATTGCCGAAGGAGTCCAGCCTGCTGATATTGCACGAGATCCGCGAATCGGATCGCGACGTCGAAATCCTGATCCTGTCCACGCGCGACCAGATTCACGACCGCGTTACCGCGCTGATCCAGGGAGCAGACGATTACCTGGTCAAGCCGTTTTCACTGGACGACCTGCATGCCCGCATCCAGGAGCTGGTGCGCCGTAAATCGGCCGAACTCGCGCCGTCGGCGGAAGCCGATGACCCGTCCTCCCGGTCACCGCGTTACCTCGACCGCCTGATCGCCAACCTGCTGCGACTCTGCGCCAACGAACGCGGCGATATCGAGCTCGTTATCAGCGAGGTCAAGCTCGCCGTCCTGTTACGCAAGGTCAGTCTCGGGCTCCGGCTCAAGGCCAGCGAGCACGGCGTTACCTTGCGTCTGCCGAGAGACAGGCTGCCGAAACTGTTAATCGATGCGAAATGGATGGAGCACCTGCTCAGCAACCTGGTATTCAACGCCATATCTCTCAGCCAGCCTGGCACCGAGATCAACCTGAGGGTACAACCCGGAGAGGAGCATTGCGCGATCGAGATCGAAAGCGCGTTCAGCCAGACCTTCGACCTGTCGTTGATCGAATCCTGCGCGGCCTACCTGAATCTGCAGGTCGGCGTTTGCGTCACGCCCGACAAGCGCTCCATTATTCGCCTGTCCAACCTGAAGATGGTCTAGCTTGCAACGCATTCGGCCCGGCCGACGGCCGCCCGATTGCCCGAGGTCCGCGACCTCATGCTGCATACCTGGTTGGCGCAGGGGCAAAAAAACGCCGGCCTGGCAGCCGGCGTTACGGATTACTTCGGATACGGGTTACCGACCGGCGAGATAGCCGTTCAGATCGTCGATGATCCGTTGCTTGTGGACGTCCGCGCCCATCTCGAGCTACGCGTCTGCGAAGCGGCCGACGATATCGTTAATCGCCGACGGGGTCAGCTGGTTGAGGATACCGATTCGCAGCTGGGTCGGCTC
>JBFGQE010000167.1:0-6061 GCA_041564355.1 Gammaproteobacteria bacterium
AGACGAAGGCGCCGTGCACCCGGCTCGGCGTGTTCATCCCCGGGCCGACGTAGAGCATGTCGCCGTGGCCGAGCAGGCTGTCGGCGCCCATCTGATCGATGATCGTGCGCGAGTCGACCTTCGAAGACACCTGGAAAGCGATCCGCGTCGGGATATTCGACTTGATCAGCCCGGTGATCACGTCGACCGACGGGCGCTGCGTAGCCAGCAGCAGGAGAATGCCGGAAGCGCGCGCCTTTTGCGCCAGACGCGCGATCAGCTCCTCGACCTTCTTGCCCACCACCATCATCATGTCGGCGAATTCGTCGACCACGACGACGATGTACGGCAACGGCTCCAGGTCGGCCGGTTCGGCGTCCGGATTGAGCAGGCGTTCCCTGGGATCGAACAACGGGTCCTTGAGCGGATCGCCGGCCGCGGCGGCTTCACGAACCTTGCGGTTGTAACCCGAGATATTGCGCACGCCAAGCGACGCCATCAGGCGGTAGCGGCGCTCCATTTCGGCGACACACCAGCGCAGCGCGTTGGCCGCTTCTTTCATGTCCGTAACCACCGGCGCGATCAGGTGCGGGATGCCCTCGTAAATATTCAGCTCGAGCATTTTCGGATCGATCAGGATCATGCGCACGTCCTGCGGCGTGGACTTGAATAAAATGCTCAGCAGCATCGCGTTGATCGCGACCGACTTGCCCGAACCGGTGGTGCCGGCGACGAGGAGGTGCGGCATCCGGGTCAGGTCCGCAGTCACCGCCTCGCCGCTGATATCCTTGCCCAGCGCGAGCGTCAACGGTGACGCGGCCTGGTCGAAAGCCTTGGACTGCACGATTTCGCTGAGCGCGACGATTTCGCGGTTTTCATTCGGGATCTCGAGACCCATGACCGACTTGCCCGGGATTATCTCGACCACGCGCACGCTCATCACCGACAGCGCGCGCGCAAGATCCTTGGCCAGGTTCGAAATCTGGCTGACCTTGACGCCGGGCGCGGGCAGGATTTCGAAGCGCGTGATCACCGGGCCCGGGTGCACCGATTCGACCTCGATCTCGATGCCGAAGTCGAGCAGTTTCAATTCGAGCTGCTGCGACATGGCCTCGAGCGCCGACTTGCTGTAGCCGGAGACGCGCGCCGGCGGCTTGTCCAGCAGCGCCAGCGGCGGAATCGTGCTCTTGCCCTTGCCCGAGGTTTTGAACAGCGGGATCTGCTTTTCTTTTTCCACGCGCGGGCTGGGCTCGAGCTGTTCGACCACCGGTTCGATCTTGACCGGTTTGCGCGTTTCCTTCTTCTTTTGCTGCACGCTGAATACCTGCTCGCGCTCGCTGCGATTGCGATTGCCCTCGAGCCGATCGCGCATCAGGTAATACCGGTCCAGCAACTTGTCCAGGACCCACAGCGTGAACTTGCCGGTATTGTCCACCACCGCCAGCCACGACAGCCCGGTGAACAGCGTCAACCCGGCGAGAAACAACGCCAGGTGTAAAACCGTCGCGCCGACGAATCCCAGCGCCTGGGAAAAGTAATTGCCCGTGATCTGGCCGAGAATGCCGCCCGCGTCCAGCGGCATCGCGCCGGGTTCGACCGAAAAATGCAGGCTCGACAGCGCGCTGCCCGAGATCAGCGTCAGCACGAAGCCGCTCCAGCGAATCACCAGCATCTGGTAGCGATCCTCGGCGCTCAGGTCGCGCGTGCGCACCAGGATGAAGCCGTTGTAAATCAGCATCAGCGGCAGCAGGAAAGCGAGAAAACCGAACAGGTAAAACAGCAGGTCGGCCATCCACGCGCCGGCGGCGCCGCCGAAGTTGGCAATTTCGCCGTTGCTGCCGCTATGCGACCAGGACGGATCCTGCGCGCTGTAGCTGAACAACGCGACGAGAAAGTACCCGGCCAGCGCAAAGGACAACAGCATGCCCGCCTCGCGCAGGCGCTGGTTGATCTGAGCGGCGAACATCATCCGCTGTTCCTGCGCATCGGCACGGGGTTTTGGCTTTGCTTGGGCCACTGGAATAAGGCTCTTGCGTAAATCGCGGTATTTTACATGATCCGCCGGACTGGCAACCATGAAATTGTGCTCATTGAAATCAATCTCCCAATCGCCATATAGTCAACGGTCCGGTTTGCCATTACCATGGGCGCTTTTTCCAGCCCAGTCAAAGCAGAGTATTATCGATGTCAGAAGCGAAACACAGGCGCGTAATTATTATTGGCTCCGGCCCGGCGGGTTACTCGGCGGCCGTCTACGCCGCGCGGGCCAACCTCAAACCCACCGTGATTACCGGCGTCGAGGCCGGCGGGCAGCTGATGACCACGACCGACGTGGACAACTGGCCCGGAGACGTCGAGGGCCTGACCGGCCCGGTGCTGATGCAACGCATGCAGCAACACGCCGAACGTTTCGAAACCGAAATCATTTTCGACCACATCAACCAGGTTTTTCTCGACGAAAACCCGAAACGTCTGCTTGGAGACAGCGGCGAGTATACCTGCGACGCGGTGATTATCGCCACCGGCGCAAGCGCGATGTACCTGGGCGAACCTTCCGAGGAAAAATTTCACGGCAAGGGCATCTCCGCTTGCGCAACCTGCGACGGCTTTTTCTTTCGCGGGCAGAAAGTCGCGGTCATCGGTGGGGGCAACACCGCGGTCGAGGAAGCCCTGTACCTGTCCAACGTCGCCTCCGAGGTCACCCTGGTGCACCGCCGCGACAAGCTGCGCGCGGAAAAAATCATGCAGGACAAGCTGTTCGAAAAGGAAAAGAACGGTAACGTGAAGATCGAGTGGTTCAGCGTTTTCGACGAGGCACTCGGCGACGACAGCGGCGTGACCGGTCTGCGCATACGCAACGTGCAGGACGGCAGCACCAAGGAGCTCGACCTGAGCGGCATATTCATCGCGATCGGGCACAAGCCGAATACCGAAATCTTTGCCGGCCAGCTGGAGATGAAAGGCGGCTATATCACGGTCAAGGGCGGCGCGGACGGCAACGCCACCGCGACCAGCATCCCCGGGGTCTTCGCCGCGGGCGATGTCATGGACCACGTTTACCGCCAGGCGGTTACCT
This sequence comes from Gammaproteobacteria bacterium, assembly GCA_041564355.1. Taxonomy (GTDB): domain Bacteria; phylum Pseudomonadota; class Gammaproteobacteria. The sequence goes on from JBFGQE010000167.1 coordinate 3,056, forward strand.
CGGCCGGCAGCGGTTGCATGGCCGCGCTCGATGCCGAAAAGTATCTCGATGCCATGGAAGCCGGATAGCGACGACTGGCGCGTCAGCGCCAGTCATAGCCTGAGCGAAATCGACGCCGGCGCGTGGGACGCGCTCGGGCAGCCCGATTACCCGTTTACGCGGCATGCCTTTCTGCATGGACTCGAACTGCACGATTGCCTCGAACCCTTCGGCTGGCACCCGGTCTACTTCCAGCTGCGTCAGGGCGGTGAACTGCTCGCCGCAATCCCCTGCTACATCAAGACCAATTCCTACGGCGAACTCGTCTTCGACCACGCCTGGGTCAACGCCTATCAGCGCAGCGGGCTGGATTACTACCCGAAGCTGGTCAGCGCGATTCCCTACACGCCCGCGACCGGCGACCGTTTCCTGATCGATCTCGAGCGGGTTCGCTCGGCGGAACAACGACAGGCCCTGCGCGAACATCTGTGCCGGGCCATCCAGGGTTTTTGCGTCGAGCAAAAACTGAGTTCGTGGCACGTCCTGTTCGCCGAGCGGGAGATCCTGGCCGAACTGCGTCCGCACGATCTCGAGCTGCGCAGCGACGTTCAGTTCCACTGGCGCAACGAGCATTACCGCGATTTCGACGATTTCCTCGCGCACCTGAACTCGCGTAAGCGCAAGAACATCCGCCGCGAGCGGCGCAGCGTGGCCGAACAGGGTCTCGATATCCGCCTGCACGGCGGCGACGAACTGGACGCCTCGGACTGGCGGCGCGTCTACCAGCTCTACGCCGGGATTTACCGGCGCAAGTACGGCACGCCGACGCTGAGCGAAGCCTTTTTTTGCCATCTCGGCGCGACCATGCCGCAACGGGTGCTGGTGACGCTTGCCCGCGACCAGGGCCGGATCGTCGCCGCGTCGCTGTTATTTCGCAGCGACAGCCACCTCTACGGCCGGGTCTGGGGCTGCGACGATTATTATCGCGACCTCCATTTCGAGTGCTGTTATTACCGCGGTATCGAATATTGCATCACCGAGGGACTCGCCTGTTTCGATCCCGGCGCACAGGGCGAACACAAGCTCAGCCGCGGTTTCCTGCCGACCCTGACCTGGTCCGGCCACTGGATCGCGCACCCCGAGTTTCGCGACGCGATCAACCGCTTCCTGCAGCACGAGCGTCGCTACATCGAAAGCTACCGCGACGAACTGCTCGAACATTCGCCTTATCGCCGGGCAGAGTAATGAGTTTTTACTTTAAGAAAATAACCTTAATTACTGTTTTAAATAGTTTTTTATGATTCCATGGCTCGATCCCGATGCGGCGCCGCATTTTCCCGACACGCGTGCGGCGCTGGACGAGCCGACCGGCCTGCTGGCCGCGGGCGGTCGCCTCGACGTCGACTGGCTGCTGGTGGCTTATCGCCAGGGCATCTTTCCGTGGTTCAGCGACGGCGAACCGATCCTGTGGTGGTCGCCGGCACCGCGGGCGGTACTCTACCCGGCCAATTTTCACCGCAGTAAGAGCCTGCGCAAGCTGACCCGCCAACAGCGCTACCGGATTACCGAGGACACCGATTTCAGCGGCGTGATCGCAGCCTGCGCCGCTGATCGCGGCGACCGGAGCGGCACCTGGATCAACCGGCAGATGATCGACGCTTACACCGATTTGCACCGCGCCGGGATCGCGCATTCGATCGAATGTCGCCGCGGGGACGAGCTGGTCGGCGGTGTCTACGGCGTCGTGCTAGGGCGAATTTTCTTCGGCGAATCGATGTTTAGCCAGGAAGCCAATACGTCCAAGCTATGCCTGCAGCACCTGGTCGAGTGCGGACGTTTCGAGCTGATCGACTGCCAGCTGCCAACCGCGCATTTACGCTCGCTCGGCGCGGTCGAGATTGACCGCGAGACGTTCGAACAAGCGCTCGATCGCTGGACCTGAGCCCCTTTGTATGTTGCTTTCGGCGTGCCCAGCAGAGGCAGTTTGATAGCCCTGGCCAATTAAAAACGCAGCGAAAACCACTCGATTCGGCCTCGATTTGTCGATTCGTTCACACTTCGCCGGCACCGATATTCGGAAACCGGGTCAATTGTGAACTATTTCTCATTTGCAGCGATGGCGCTATAATAGGCTCCTCAGTCCTCCCCAATTATCAGGGACAAGCGGAGGCAGTGATGCGCATCGACACAGCCAGCACTACGAGAAGAAAAGGCACAATTGATTCAATCTATCGCCGGTTTCTCGATACCACGACAGAGCCGCCTCTGGCAGGGTCGCAGGTTCGGTCCGGTCCGATTGCTCACCCCGGGCAAAAAGGTTTCACCTTGGTCGAGATTGCGATCGTGCTCGCGATCGTCGGCCTGCTGATCGGGGGGGTGCTCAAGGGCCAGGAAATGATCACCAACTCGAAGCTGAAACGGATCGAGAGCGATTTCACCGGGATCGACGCGGCCATGCTCAGTTACCAGGACCGCTACCTGCAATTACCCGGTGACGACAGAGAGGCATCGCTCCGCTTTTCGCTCTACACCGACGGGGTCAACGACCCGGCGGCGGCAGATATCGAGGGCAATGGCGACGGCATCATCGACGGCAACTGGATCGGCGCCGCCAATACCGAATCGTCCAATTTGTGGAAACATTTGCGCGCAGCGGGGCTGATCCCGGGCGGCGGCGACGATAACACCCAGCCGACCAATCCGTTTGGCGGGAAAATCGGATTGCGCGACGGTACGCTCGAGATATCCGGCCACGTGGCGATCTTCGGTTCGCTCGAAGGACCCATCGCGAAAATTATTGAAAGCCGGCTCGACGACGGCTCTCCAGAGACCGGCCGCATCCAGTCAGACCTGACCGCCGTGCTGATGAATGGCAGCGCAACGAGCACCGCCGGTGCGACCTACAACGATTCGCAGCGCTATTACGTCGGCTTTCGTCTGTAAAATCAGGCCAGCTTCGCCAGCGCTGCCTCGACCGCGTTACCGAACTCCGAGGGTCGCGGGATAATCCCGACACCCGCGGCCCGC
>JBFGQE010000168.1:0-6061 GCA_041564355.1 Gammaproteobacteria bacterium
CGTCGCCAATCTTGCCGGTACGCGCTGACTCCACAATCGTGTCGATAACCGCGTCGACGCGATCATCGTCGACCGCGACCTCGATCTTGACTTTCGGTATATAGTCGACGACGTACTCCGCGCCACGGTAGAGCTCGGTGTGGCCCTTCTGGCGACCGAACCCCTTGACCTCGTAAACGGTCAGGCCGGCAATGCCGATATCCGACAGCGCGGCGCGCACGTCATCGAGGCGGAATGGCTTGATTACTGCACTGACAATTTTCACCCTGACTCCTGACTGGATTCAAAAACCGCCATCGATTCGACATGTGCCGTCTGCGGGAACATGTCCATCACGCCGAGTTGCGCCAGGCGGTACCCCTGCGCAACGATGATAGCAGCATCGCGTACCAGGCTGGAAGGCTGACAGGACACGTAAACGATTCGCTTCGCATCGAATCGATCGATCATTTTTACCATCTCGGACGCACCGGAGCGCGGGGGATCGAGCAATATCTTGTCATACTTCTGCCGCAGCCACGGCCAGGCCGAATCGGGCTTGTCCAGATCAGCAAGGTGATACTCGGTGTTGTCGACGGCGTTGGCCTCGGCCGACGCGCGTGCCCGCTCTACCATGGCCTCGTCACCCTCGATGGCGCAAACCCGCGCCGCGATTTGCGCCATGGGCAGGGTGAAATTGCCCAGCCCGCAAAACAGGTCCAACACGCGATCCGCCGGTTGCAGGTCGAGATATTGCAATGCCCGGGCAACCATCTGCTGGTTTATTTGGGTGTTGACCTGGATAAAATCGAGCGCATTGAAGCCGATACACAGACCCGCGCCGGGCAGCGGCTCGAGGAATAATTGCTGAGCCTCGGGATAAAGATTGTGCACCGTCGCGGGACCGCCGGGCTGCAGCTGAATCCAGAAATTCTCCGCCCGTGCGAACGCGGCCAGTCGCTGCCGATCGCTTTCCGACAGCGGCTGCAGATGGCGAAACACGAGCTGCACGTGAGCGGCGTCCGCGGCAACCTCGATTTGCGGAATCTGCGCGCGCGCATCGAGTTCCCCGATCAGCGCCGACAGGGCCTCGAGCCGGTGGCCGACTTCGGGAATCAGCACCTCGCAGCGCTGCATGTCGGCGATGAACGGCGAGTTGCGCTCGCGAAAGCCGACCAGCACGCGCCCCTTTTTGGCCACGTACTTGACCCCGAGCCTGGCCTTGCGCCGGTAACCCCAGTCTTGCGCGCGCAACGGAGGCATGATCTCGCCGACCTCGATTCCGGCATGCGCCATCATTTCCAACAGCGAGCGCTGTTTCAACGCAACCTGATCGTCGTTGTCAAGATACTGCAGGCTGCAACCTCCGCAGACGGCGAAGGCAGCACAACGCGGCGCTATTCGCTGTGGCGCCGCGTTGATTACTTCGAGCGTTGTCGCCTGATCGAACTTGCGCGACGATTTGTGCACCTGAATCACCACGCGCTCGCCCGGCAGAGCGCCAAACACGAATACGGTCTTACCGTTTACCGAGGCGATACCACGGCCCTCGTGCGACAGGGCCTCGATTCTGACCTCGCGCGGTTCGGCGCGCCGGCCGCGGCGGCTACGCCTGGCCATCAACCCAGGCGGCTTCGAACTCGATCAAGTGTTCAAGCCCGGAGGCTTTCAGTTCGTCGCGCACGCGCTGACACTCGGCCTGATACTGGGGCTGATCCAGATTGCCCCGATTGCGTTCGAAATTCAGGTACACGAGGTAGGTATTGAGCACGTCGGTTTCGCAGTAATTCCGAATCTGCTGGATATGACCTTGCTGGTAAGCATCCCAGACCTTCGCGCCACTCATGCCCATCTTGCCCGGGAAGCCGCACAAACCGGCGATCTCGTCCAGCGCGGCACTGGCGCGCGGCTGGTAGCCGGCGAGCACGTCCATCAGGTCGGTGTGCCGGTCATGGTAACGGCTCAGATAATTTTTATAGCGGAAGCTGCTGTCGTTCTGGCCGGTTTCCCAGTAATGCGCCGCGTTCAGCGGATACAGCAGGCTGCGGTAATGAATCACCGGCAGGTCGAAACCGCCGCCATTCCAGGATACCAACCGCGGCGTATAGCGTTCCAGGCCGCTGAAAAATCGCTGCAGCAAGTCCTCCTCGTCGGCATCGACATCGCCCAGGGACCAGACCTTGAACTGCTGGCCGCTGCGCAGAACCGCGGATATGGCGACGATACGATGCAGGTGGTGGCGCAGGAAATCGCTGCCCGATTGCTGCCGCCGCATCTGGAAAACCGCGCGCGCCACGTCATCGTCGGACAATCCGTGCAAATCGTAGAGTCGACGGCAGCCGTCGATATCCGGGATGGTTTCAATATCAAATACAAGCACGTTCATCGCTGATCCTGTTTCAATTAACGGGAAAAACGTCGCTAGACAGGTAACGGTCGCCCCGGTCGCAGACGATGCTGACGATATACGCCCCGGATACCTCCTGTGCCAGGCGCAGCGCCGCGAATATCGCGCCGCCGGAGGATATACCGGCGAATATCCCTTCTTCTCGCGCCAGTCTGCGCGTGTAAATTTCGGCCTCGGCGCGCGACACGTCAATGATTCGATCGACGCATTCGGGTCGATAAATTTTTGGCACGTAATCCGGAGGCCAGCGGCGAATTCCCGGAATAGACGATCCATCGGTAGGCTGTACGCCGACGATCTGGATCTCCGGATTGACTTCGCGTAAGTATCTGGAACAACCGGTAATCGTGCCGGTCGTACCCATCGAGCTGACAAAATGCGTCACCTGTTGCTCGCTCTGACGCCAGATCTCGGGACCGGTCGTCTCGTAATGAGCTCGCGGGTTGTCCGGGTTGGCGAACTGATCGAGCATTCTGGCTTCGCCGCGCGCATGCATCTCCTCGGCAATATCGCGCGCTTTCATCATCCCCTGTTCCGCGGTAACCAGGCGAATTTCGGCGCCGAAGGCACGCATTGTCGCGACGCGCTCGTGGCTCATGTTATCCGGCATGATCAGGATCAGCCGATATCCCCGAATCGCCGCGACCATCGCCAGAGCGATACCGGTATTGCCGCTGGTCGCTTCGACCAGCCGATCTCCCGGGCTGATTTCGCCACGCGCCTCGGCGTTTTTGATCATGCTGTAGGCCGGGCGATCCTTGACCGAGCCGGCCGGGTTGTTGCCTTCCAGCTTGACCGCGATCCGGTTGCCTGTTTCCCTGCCGAGATGCTGTAATGTGACCAGCGGCGTATTTCCGATATAATCCTGCAGAAACATGTTTGCAATAACGAAAGCACCACGGATGGTGAAATCAAAGTCCAGTATCTTACTGCAATGGCTGACTGCCGGTAAGCGATTTGTAAAACCCAGCAAGGCGGGATTTCGATGAAACCCTGGCTCGCAGTACTAACCGCCTGCCTTGCAGCCGTCATGCTGCCGAATTCGGCCAGGCCCGCTACGCTCGATCGCATCGTCATCGTCAAAAGCGGCGAAAACCGTTTTTACAGCCAGACGATCGAAACCCTGCGCCGACGACTCGATCCGGGGCAGCCGATCGATGTCGTACTTGCCGACGATCTGGCAAGGTCCGACGGGAGCGGGCAACACGGCCGGCTATATATCGCGCTTGGCAGAACGGCGGCCGATGCCCTCGATAAACGCGTTCCCGGGGCCGATTCGATCAATGCCTACCTGACGCTCGAGGAATACGAGCAGCGCGACTCGCGAAATCTGACCGTGTTGCTGGATCAGCCCCTGCGGCGATATCTCGCCTTTTGCAAACTTTTGCTGCAGGCGCAACGCGTCGGCCTGATTCTGCCGTCCCGGCTGCATCTCGATACGGCCGATAACCGCGGCCTTGCGCAACTCGACCTGGCTCTAAACCAGTACCCACTCGACCCGGACCGTCAGCTGCTGCCGGTGCTGCGCGAGGCGCTGCGGCAAAACGACGCGCTGTTGATGTTACCCCGGCAAGCCATTTACAACCGCGATACGTTGAAGGGCGTGCTGTTGACCAGTTTACGCGGGCGCAAGCCGGTAATCAGTTATTCCCCGGCTCATGTCAGAGCCGGTGCGCTGGCGTCGATTTACTCCTCGCCGGTCGACATCGGCAACCACCTCGCCTGGCTCGTCAATCGGCGGCTGGCGAATTCCACGGCGTCGGACGAGGCTTACCAGTTCGCTCGTTTCTACACGATTAAAACCAATCCCAGCGTCGCCACGGCGCTCGAGCTGGATCTTCCGCGCCTCGCCGAGTTGCGCGACCGGCTGGACCGGGTGAACTGATGCGTCGACTCGGGCTCAAGCACCAGGTGCTGTTGATCACGCTGATTCCCGTGTTCCTGATCGACCTGTTCTTCACCTTTCGCCACGTCGACAGCGGAATCGACCAGGCCACCGAACTGCTCGAGGGCAAGGGTCGGGTGATTGCGCGGCAAATCGCCGGCGCGTCCGAATTCAACCTGTTCACCGGCAACGACCGGCAAATCCAGTACCTGCTCGACCAGTCGGTGAACAGCAACGACATCGTGCAGGCGTCGGTTTATGACCGCAATGGCAATCTCGTCGCGGGTGCGGTAGCGGACGATTTTCAACCGCGTCAGATTGGTGATTACCTGTATTTTCGCCAACCCATCCTGTCGCAAAGTACCGGTTACGCCGACGTGTTCGCACCGGACTACGACGAATCAGCGCAGGTTACGACGCTCGGCTGGGTTCATCTCTATTTGTCACAAAGTCGTCTGCAAACGGTCACGCGACAAATTATCGTCGACTCGATCGTATTCTTCATCGCTATTCTGGTCCTGGCGGTCCTGTTGACGATCGTGGTCAGTCGACGTATCACGAGACCCATCTTCGACCTGATGGAACACCTCAAACTGGTCGAAACCGGTCAGCTCGGCAAAACCATCGAGCCGACCGAGGCTAATGAAATCGGCGCGGTACAGCGTGGTTTCAACCGCATGACACAGGCCCTGATGGCAAACCGGCGGCATCTAAATCAACGTATCCAGCAGGCCACGCAGCAGTTGAATCAGGCGATTACCGAGCTCGAGTCGAGAAACCGGGAGCTGGGCTTTGCACGGGACGAGGCGCTGAACGCAAACCGGGTCAAGTCCGAGTTCATTGCCAACATGAGCCACGAGATACGCACGCCGATCAACGGTATCAAGGGGTTTATCAGCCTGCTCGGACAATCCCGGCTGAGCGCCACCCAGCGTCGCTACGTCGACATTATCCAGAAGTCCACCGTGGACCTGACCAATATCATTAACGAAATCCTGGATTTCTCCAAGATGGAGTCCGGCAAACTGCATATCGTCGAGGAAGCGTTCGACCTGCACGAGGTCATCGAGCAAACCCGCGATATCCTGTTTATCAACGTGCTGACCAAGAACGTCGATCTCCATCTGGTCATTTACAGCGACACCCCTCGAAGCGTCGTCGGCGACAAATTGCGCCTGAAGCAAATACTGCTGAACCTGATCGGGAATGCGATCAAGTTTACCGATCAGGGCGAAGTTGTCGTGCGGGTTTCGTTGCTCGAGCAAGTCGACGAAAAAATCGAAATCGAGATCAGCATCAGGGATACCGGCATCGGCATATCCGAAGCGGATCAACGCAGCCTGTTCAAGGCCTTTAGCCAGGTGGACAATCCGGGAGACCGGCGCCTGAGCGGTACCGGTCTCGGGCTGGTGATCAGTAAAAACCTCGCCAAGCTGATGGGAGGCGACATCCGCCTCGATTCGAGCCCGGGCGTTGGCTCCGAATTCATTCTAAAACTGCCGTTTCGCGTCCTGCCGACAGCCCGGCGCCAGTCCGCGGCCAGCCCCATGGAGGCGATGATATTCGCTGCGACGAGTAGCTGCCTGATGGAAATCCGCACGCTGTTCGACCGGGCCGGGATTACCACCGAAATCAGCCTGGTCGATAACGATGCCGGTGCGGAGCCGCTACGCGAGTGTATCCAGCGCAACCTTGCCTACGTCGATCTGCTCGTCTTCGACCTGCGCCATTTGCAGATCGATCTGAACCGGGTGCTGGATATGGGCCTGAGTGAAATGCCGCGGGTTATC
>JBFGQE010000169.1:0-6025 GCA_041564355.1 Gammaproteobacteria bacterium
CATGACCAGGTGGTGCTGCGAGAGCAGTCGCGCGGCACGGCCGAGGTCGTCTCGATCCTGCGGTTCCAGCGAGGAAATCAATACCACGAGCGCGCGCCGCGATTGCCGGGTCATTAATTGCTGGGCCACGTCGAGATAGTCACTGGTAACCGGCGAACTGTCGAGGTCGTAAATCTGGTCGAGCAAGTGGCTGATCTGGAATCGTCCCTTGATCGGCGGAACCCATCGCGACTGCCCGGCGAAGCTGAGTAAACCGACGCTGTCGCCCTGACGCAGCGCGACAAACGAAGAGATTAGCAGCGCGTTCAGCGCGTGATCGAAATGGCTGATTTCCCCGTCCTTGGCGCGCATGCGCCGCCCGCAATCGAGCAGGAAGATGACCTGCTGGTCGCGCTCTTCCTGGTATTCGCGTGAAATCGGCTTTTGAAACCTCGCCGTGGCGCGCCAGTCGACCTGGCGCAGCGAGTCGCCGATGCGAAAATCCCGCAACTGGTGGAAATCGGTGCCCTCGCCACGGCGCTGGCGCAATTGCAGTCCGAGATCGGTGTAGAGCTGGTCGCTGCCGACGAAAGACGAGCGAAACAGCGGCTTGTAATTCGGATAAATTTTGGAGGTTTGCGCATCGCCGTAATAGTAATTCTTTTCCCACAGCTTCCACGCAGACCTCACCCGACAGCCAATGCGTCCGAACTCGGCCAAGCCGCGCTCGGTGGGCGTGACCGCGTATTTCACATCGACATGCTGCCCTGGCTCGATCTCTAGCCTGAGCGGCAAACCGTCGAGCTGTAACCGGGGCGGCGGAAAGTCGGTCAGGTTGAGCTCGACCCGGCGAGTGTCGAGATTGGATAGCCGGATCGATACCCGCTGGCGCACGCCGAGGGCGAGATGCGGATCCAGCGTCCGCGTGGCCCCGAGCAACGGTCGGCGCAACGCGACGAGGTCCAGCAGCGCGAGCAGCGCAACCAGTGCGAGCCAGGCCCAGAACAGGATTACCGCTTCGCCCGCATAGCGCCATTCGAACAGGCGCGCAAGCACCGCGACGAGCCCGAGCGCCAGCCAGATCAGCAGAAGCAGAAGCAATCGTCGCGATGGTCTCATGAGCGTGGCGCGTCGACCTTGTCCAGCAGATTACGCAGCACGTCGTCGACACCGAGACCGTCGATCTCGACTTCGGGCGCGAGAATCACGCGGTGCCTGAGCACCGGCAGCACCATCGTCTTGACATCGTCCGGGGTAATGAAGTCGACCCCGTTAATGACCGCCATCGCCTTCGCGCAGCGCAGCAGCGCGATGCTCGCGCGCGGCCCGGCGCCATGGCGCAGCAGGGTCGTGCCGCGCGTCGCCCGCACCAGGTTAACCGCGTACTCGGCGACCTTGTCATCGACGACGATCGCCGCGCACAGCGCCTGCGCCGCATTGACGTCGAGTAACTGATCTTCACCGTTGGGCTCGGTGGTGAAGGATTCCAGCGCGTACCGGGTCGCGATCAGCACCTCGTGCTCGGCGCTCGGGTAATCGATATTGATCTTGATGATGAACCGGTCCAGCTCGGCTTCCGGGAGCGCGTAGGTGCCCTCCTGTTCGATCGGGTTCTGCGTCGCCAGCACCATGAACGGCTTGCCCACTTCCATCGACTTGCCGTCCAGCGTGACCTGCTGTTCCTGCATGACCTCGAGCAGCGCGGCCTGGGTCTTGGCCGGGGCACGGTTGATTTCGTCGGCAAGCAGCAGGTTGGTGAATACCGGCCCCTGCTTGAGCACGAACTTGCTCTGCGACATGTCGAACATGACGTGCCCAGTGACATCGCCCGGCATCAGGTCCGGGGTAAACTGGATACGCTTGAACTTGCCGCCGATGCCGCCGGCCAGCGTCTGTACCAGCAGCGTCTTGCCGAGCCCGGGTACGCCTTCGATCAACACGTGGCCGCCCGCAAGCAGCGCGATCAGGACCTGGTCGACGACTTCGCCCTGGCCGATCAGGCGACTGTTGATATGCTCCCGCAAGGCATTCAGGGCGGACGCGGTGTCGCGGTAACTCGGATTGGTTTCGTTCATAATGATTGCTCGATACGTTTGAGTAGCCGTACTTTTTGTACGAAGGAGGTTTCATTGAAATCATTGTTGGCAAGCGCTTGCGCAACAGCATCGGGGTTGAGGTCGCAGCGCTCGGCCAGCAGTGCTGCCTGACGCCGCGCGTCGGCGCCCGAGAATTCTCCGAGCACCAGGCTGGCTCGACGCAACACGCGCTGGCGCAGCGGGGTAATCAGGTACTCGCCGTCGCGGCGATGCCAGAGGTAATGCGAGATCGACGAAAAGTGTTCGCCCAGGGCGCGTTGCCGGCTGGTATCGCGCGGGAGGATGCGGCCGAAACGCGCCCCCTGGTGCCAAAGCCACAGCGCCAGCAGCGCGGCGGACGCAATCAGCAACTCGGTCGCGTTGTTCCACAACAGCGTCCAGATCGAATCCTTCAGCACGGGACGCAGAATCGCGAAGCTACCTTCGGGTGCGGCGAGAAGCCACAACAGGTAGGCATGATCGTGCTGATCGATATGATACGAGATCCACACGGTCGGGTCGCTTACCAGCGTCAGCAGGCCTCCGCCGACCTCGAATTGCATGAGTTGCACGCCATAATCCGAAAACGCCCAGTTGCTCGGCTCGGGCTTGCTCGCATCGTAACCCCCGCCTTCGATATACGGGTGCACCAGCAACTTGCTGTCGTCGAACTCGATCTCCAGCACGCCGATTTCGTCACCGAGATCGACCTTCGTCAGGCTGTTTTTGCCGGCCAGGGCGTCGGCGATTTCTTCTCGCGTCTTGCCCTCCTCGATCTGGCGATTGTACTCACGCATGGATTCACTCAAGGTCGGCTCTTCCGAATCTTCGTCGTCCTCGCGATCGCGCCACTCGACGCTGACGTCGAGTTCCTCGAGCAGCAGGTCATCGCCCTCGCCGACTCGGCTGGCCGCGTAGATTACGTGACCGCCAGCCTCGAGCCAGCCCTTCAATTCGCGTAATTGTCGCGGCGTCGCCACCTGGTTCGCCTCGCTGACAAACAGGGTGCCGACACCGTCGAGCGAGTCGAGATCGACCAGGCTGTCCGCGTCGACGACGTCGATCTCGCTTTGCTCGAGAAACTGCTGTGCCGCCAGGTAGGGATTGCGCATCGCGTCGAACGACCAGCGCGCCTCCACGGTCTCGTCGTAGAACTCGATACTGGAATAAAGGCCCCAGCCGAGCAGCACCACGACCAGCGCAACCAGCACGGCCTTGAGCGGGATCCTAGACCGGCTCATCGGACATCTCCCTCGACCAGTCGACGCATAGCGCCTCGATTTTTTCCGCGGGCGGCAGCTGATGACCGTAGGCAAGCCGGCGCCAGACCTGGGTCAGGTCATCGAAAAACCGGCTTACCGATTCGATGCCCTGCTGCGCCACCAGCGCAGCGCACTCCGCCTCGGTATGACTTGCACGAAAAGCGAGCTCGTGACGATCGATCAGGCGCGACAGCGAGGCCCGATACAATAGTCCGATTGCCTCCCGGTACTGACCTTCACCCCACAGCGTGCGCACCTCGGTAGGCACGTCCGTGGGCAGGCTCTCGGGCGTCACGTCGAGACCGAACAGGACCTCGGGCGGTGCCTCCTCGGAACCTCGGCGTACCAGGCCGGAGAGCGGCCCCTGGTAGCGGCGCAACAGAAACAGCACCAGCAGGATGAATCCGGCAATCAGCAGGAACTTGAGCAGCCCGGCGGCACTGGGTATGTCGTCGATATCGACATTCTCTTCCCACCACTCGATAAACTCGATTAGCCATTCCGGAACGCTGTCTTCGTCCTCGTCGCCCCAATCCTTGAAGCGCCACTTGCGCACGGTCTTCTCAGTGCCGAAATCAGGTCCTTGCAATACCTGGTTGATCAATGCGGCCGCCGATTCACGGTCGTGCCGGGTTGCGGCTTCTCCCCGGGAGGGCGCTCCGAGCGCAAGCAGGCCAACCAGGACCAGCGTCACGGCAGTGCCTGCGAGACCCGACGCCGAGCGCCGCTTGCGGCTCGCGAGATTACGGAAGCTGATTTCGATATCCCAGGCCTCGAGCTCGATCCGCCGATTCAGGTAAAGCGCGAATCCGCCCATGGTGTGAAAGGGCATGACCAGGATCATCGCGATGCAGGCCGCGATGCAGTATATCCAGCCGCCGGCCAGGGTCAGCTCGTCAAAAGAATCGTAAACCCGCGGGGCAAGAAAATCCGGGGTAAAAAAAGCCAGCATGACGACCAGGCCGAAACCCAGGATTAACTCGAAACAGAAACAGACGAACTGGGTGGCAAAGGCGACGTCGCTGTAGCGTCCGTGCAGCACCTGCAGGCGCTTGCGCCGATTTGCGCCCTTTAACTCCTCGAGCACGCTAACCGGCGCGTTGAACGCACGCTGCACCGAAAACCGGCGCCACAACAGAAACGGAAACGCATCGAACAGGAACAGGCGCCGGGCGCGCGCCCGGATTTCGGGAAAAGACGGATCGTCGTCGAACAGTTTGCGGCTCGCCAGGTACAGCGGCAGGCGTTCCCAGAACGGCTTCAACCACCAGATTATGAACGCTATCCACAGCGGGTGCGTGGGCATCAGGATCGCGAGCGGAACAAACAGGATAAATACCGGTACGGCGCAGGCCAGGAACAGCGGCTTCCACCATGCGCGCGCCATCAGGAAACCGAGATCCACCGCTTGCCATCCGGAGCGCAGGCAGGCGTTGACCTGGATCTTATCGAGGTTCATGACGTCGGCCGGAAAATGAGTAGAGCAGCACCAGCGCCCACAGTATCGCACCAACCGAGTACTTTATCAGGACAGGCGTAGTCGCGCTGGATGACCAGAAGGCTTCGAGGAACGCCGCAACGACCAGCATCAGAACGATACCGTAAAGCATCGGGATGACGTCGCGACCGGCCAGGCGCAATGCGTTCAGCCGTGACAACTGCCCCGGATTCAGGATTGCATAGCCGAGCCGAAGCCCGGCGGCACCACTGAAAACGATTGCGGTCAGCTCGAACGAGCCGTGCCCGATCACGAACGGGTAAAAGGTTTCGACATAATCGAGCCGGGTCAGATGACCGGCGATGCTGCCGATGAACAAGCCGTTAAAGAACAACACCAGCAAGGTGCCTATGCCGGCCAGCATGCCGCCGGCAAAACAGCGGAAGGCGACGCTGATATTGTTCTTGATGTAAAACCCGAACATGAAAAGATCGGTCTCGGCTTCTCGCTCGCGTCCCAGCACCCTCGCCTCTGGGTCATACATGCGCTCGACCTCGCGCACCTGCGACGAATCGAGCACGCTGTAAACCGCCTCTTCGTCAAAATAGATCCAGGCACCGGCCAGCAGCCCGGGCAGCACGAAAACGATGCAGGCGACGGCAATAAACTTGCGCAAACGATAAATCGCGTAAGGAAAGTCACGCACGAAGAATGCATAGAGGTTCAGCCGAGTCTCGGCGCGGTAACGGTAAAGCTCGCGGTAGAGATCGAGCACGAGGCGGTTCAGGCGCTCCACCAGCGCGGCATCGTATAAGCGCTCCTTGGCGATGGCGAGATGCTGGCAAAGCAGCATGTAATGCTCGGTGAGTACTCGGCTGTTGTCGCCCTGGCTCGGTTTCTGCAGGGCTTCCTCGACCTCCAGCCAGGTCTTTTCGTGGGTTTCAACGAATAGCTGCTGCTTCATTTCACACCCAGGAACCAGGCGCCGATGCGATGCAATTGCCTGACCCCGTCGGCATCGGCATCGTGGGTGACGCCTTCGAGAATTTTCGCCAGCTCCTGCTGCCGCGGCAGCGACAGCTGACTCGAGCGATGCAGGAAGTCGATGATCGAGGTTTGCTCGGTGCGCAGCAAAACCGTCGCCGGCGCAAGCGGCTCGATGTCTGCAATCGCGGCCGGTTTTGCCGCTTCACGCACGCTGATCACGAGGGTGCCGGCGGCGAGATCACCGAGGCGCTGAAACCGGCGGTTGCACAACATCGTGATCAAAC
>JBFGQE010000170.1:0-6004 GCA_041564355.1 Gammaproteobacteria bacterium
CAGGCGGGTCGTCCCGCTGGCACAGGCCGCGGCGACGAAAAGCACGGGGAACTCGTCGATTGCAAGCGGCACCAGTTCGGGCGGTATATCGATGCCACGGAGCGGCGCGCTGCAGATCCGCAGGTCGGCTACCGGTTCACCGCCAATGTCGCGACGATTGCTAAGCTCGATGTTGGCGCCCATCAGACGCAGGATCTCGATCACGCCGGTGCGCGTCGGGTTGACCCCGACGTGCAGCAGAACGAGCTCACTTAGCGGCGCAATCGACGCGGCGACCATGAAAAATGCGGCCGACGAGATATCGGCCGGCACATCGATATCACAGGCGATGAGCGATTGTCCGCCGGCGAGGCGTATTTCGCCGTTGCCGGCATGCAGCGTGCAGCCGAAACCGCGCAGCATGCGTTCGCTGTGATCTCGCGTCGGCGCCGGCTCGCGCACGACGGTTTCACCGTTGGCATAAAGACCGGCAAGCAACAGACAGGACTTGACCTGCGCCGACGCAACCGGCATGTCGTATTCAATGGCCGAAAGTTGTTGCCCGCCATGAATCCGCAGTGGTGCCCGGCCGCCCTCCTCGCTGTCGATGCGCGCTCCCATTTGTCGCAGCGGATCGATTACCCTTCCCATCGGTCGCGACGACAGGGACCTGTCGCCGACCAGGCAAGCGTCGAAGCGCTGCCCCGCGAGCAATCCTAGAAGCAGTCGCATCGCGGTGCCGGAGTTACCCATGTCGAGGTCTCCGGGCGGCGCCTGCAGGCCGTGCAGACCCCGGCCAATCACCTCGACACGGTCCCGGTCGCGTTCGATGGCGACGCCAAGCTGGCGAAAAGCCCGAATCGTATTGAGGCTGTCTTCACCCTCTAAAAAGCCGCTAATGCGACTCACGCCGTCGGCAATCGAGGCAAGCATAATCGAGCGGTGCGACATCGATTTGTCGCCGGGAACCCGCAGCGAGCCGGAGACAGCGCCGCCTGGCTGGCACAGGAAATCACTCATCAGCAGTTTCCGATCAGCGAATCCCGCTCCGACTTGGCGCGACCGAACAGCTTCAGCAACTCGTCGGCGTCGCCGGCACCTATCGCCGCGGCGACCTGGTCCAGCTCTTGCTGGTATTGCTCGATCAGATCGAGCAACGCGTCGCCGTTGGCGAGGCAAACATCGCGCCACATGACCGGGTCGCTCGACGCGATTCGGGTAAAGTCGCGAAATCCGCCGGCAGCGTAGCGAAAAATTTCCTCGTGATCATTCAGGTTGGACAGGTGATGCACCAGCGTGTAGGCCAGCATGTGCGGCAAATGGGAGGTCGCCGCCAGCACCTTATCATGATGCGCGACATCGAGGGTCTCCACCTGCGCACCGCAATCCTGCCACATCGCGGTAATCAGCGCGGTCGCGTCGACATCGGTTTCCTCTAGCGGGGTCAGGATGACTCGGCGGTTCTGGTACAAGGTTGCAAAACCGGCCTCGACACCGCTGCGCTCGTTACCGGCGATCGGATGTCCCGGAACGAAGCGCTTGATCAACTCGCCGAGCTCGGCGCGCGCCGCCTGCACCACCGAACCCTTGGAGCTGCCGACGTCGGTTACCACGCAGCTCGGGCTCAGCGCGGATTTCATCTCGGCGAATACCGCCTGCATCGCGCCGAGCGGTACCGCGACGACGACCACATCGGCATCGGTGACAGCCTGCTCGATGGAATCGGCAATCGTATCGAGTACGCCCAGTTCGACGCCCTTGCGCAAGTTTTCCCGGTTACGGCCGTAGCCGATCACCGTACCCACCGACTCGCTCTGGCGCAGCGCCAGAGACAGTGAACTGCCGATCAGGCCGACCCCGATTATCGCGAGTTTATCGATCATAGTATTTCGTCCAGCGCGGTAAACAGGCGATCCAGTTGCGTAGCGGTACCGATCGTAATACGCAGGTGCTCGGGTAAATCGTAATTGGCGATCGGCCGCACGATCACGCCCCGCTGCAACAGTCCCTGGTAAATCGCCTGGCAGTTATGCGCGAATTTAACGCTGATAAAATTGCCTACCGACGGAATGAACTCGAGTCCGCGCTGGTGGCAGAAATCCTGCAGCAACGCCAGACCGGCGCGATTGACTTCGCGGCTGCGCGCGACGAATTCGTCGTCGGCCAGCGCCGCCTGCGCCGCGGCCAGCGCCAGCGCGTTGGCGTTGAACGGCTGACGCACGCGGTTGAACAGATCGGTCAGCTCGGGACTCGCAATGGCATAGCCCAGGCGAAGACCGGCCAGGCCGTAGATCTTGGAAAAGGTGCGCGTCACGATCAGGTTGGGGTGTCGTTCCAGCCACCCGGTGGAATCGGGATAATCGGCCAGGTCGACGTACTCGAAGTAAGCTTCGTCGATCACGATGGCGATATGCGGCGGCACCTTCTCGATAAAGGATTTCAGGGAACCGCGATCGATCCAGGTTCCGGTGGGATTATTCGGATTGGCGATGAATATGACGCGCGTTCGCTGGTTGACCAGCGCCAGCATGGATTCTAGATCATGACCGTAAGGCTGCGCCTGTTCCGGACCGAGCGCGCGCGCGACCTGAATCCCTGCTCCGCAAGCCTGCGTTACCATCGCGTAAACCATGAACGCATATTGCGCTACGATCGCCTCGGCGCCGGCATCGAGAAAGCTGCGGGCAACCAGGTCGAGTACGTCATTCGAACCATTGCCGATGGTCAGCTGGTTTGCGTTAACCCCCAGTCTCGCCGCCAGTGCCTGCTTCAGGTAATAGGCGTTGGCGTCGGGATAAAGCTCGACATGCGCAGACGCTCGCTCGAGCGCCGCTTTGACCCGTTCCGGGCAGCCCAGCGGATTTTCGTTCGAAGCAAGCTTGATCGCCTCGGTTATGCCGAGTTCGCGCTCGAGCTCTTCCACCGGTTTCCCCGGCAGGTAAGGCTGCAAATCCTTGATTTGCGCCAGTGCGGAATCGAAGACTGACATCAGAGTGAGGCTTTCGGGTACGAACCGAGTATTTTAAACAGGGACGCCTGTTGTTTCAGCTGGTTTAATGCCGTGGCGACATCGGCATCCCGCTGGTGGCCATCGATATCGATAAAGAATACGTAAGCCCATTTATGCCCCTGGGCAGGCCTCGATTCGATCTTGTTCATGCTGATGCCATTGTCGGCCAACGGTTGCAGCAGGCCGAGCAGCGCGCCGGGGACATTGCGCGTCGAGATCAGTAAAGAGGTCTTGTCGTTGCCGCTAGGATCGACGTCCTGGTTGCCGATAATAACGAATCGCGTCGTGTTGTCCGACAGATCTTCGATGTTTTCATGGCAAATTTTTAGATCGAAAATTTCGACCGCAGGCAGACCGCAGATGGCAGCGGCGTCGTCTTCCACGCTGGCCAGCCGCGCTGCCTCGGCATTACTGCTGACCGGGATCCGTTCGATACCCGGGAAATTCTGGTCCAGCCAGCGCCGGCACTGGGCGAAGGATTGCTGGTGTGAGTAAATATGCCGGATCCGGGAGGTATCCTGCGAACGATTGGCAAGATGATGGTGAATGCGGATTTCGACTTCCCCGCAAACCTTCAGGTCCGAGTCGATGAACATGTCGAGCGTGTGACTGATCACGCCCTCGGTGGAATTCTCGACCGGCACCAGCCCGTAATCGGCATGCCCGGACTTGACCGAGCTGAACACGTCGGGAATGCTGCTCATCGGCACGGTCGACACCGAGTGGCCGAAATGCTTGAGCGCCGCACTTTGCGTGAACGTACCCTCGGGTCCGAGATAGGCGATTTTCAGCGGTTGCTCCAGCGCAAGGCAGGCCGACATGACCTCGCGAATCAGGCGGCCGACTTCGTCATTGCTGAGCGGTCCCTGGTTTAGCGACTTGAGGCGCTTGATCACCTGCGCCTCGCGATCCGGGCGAAAGAAATTAATATCTTCCTCGCCCTGGTTCAGCGCGCGCTTGACTTCGGCGACCTCGACCGCGCAGCGCGCGCGCTGATTAAACAGCTCGAGCAACTGGTCGTCGATCTGGTCGATACGGCCGCGCAGCTTTTCCAGGTCATCGTCGGTCATGACAGGCTAATCTTCGCTTTCCGCCGTGTCGTCGACGCGGGCCGCGACCGGTTCGATCTGCACCAGTTGCTCGTCTTCACCGAGGCGAATCAGCGTGACCCCCTGAGTGTTGCGACCCAGAATCGAAATATCGTCGACCGGCGTACGCACCAGCGTGCCGGCATTGCTGATCAACATGACTTCCTCGTCGCCGCTGATCTTGATCGCGCCGACGACTCGCCCGTTACGAACGGAGGTCTGGATCGAGATCACGCCCTGTCCGCCGCGACCCTGAACCGAGAAATCCTCGACCCGGGTGCGCTTGCCGTAACCGTTCTCGGTCGCGAACAGGATCTGGCCATCGCCATTATCGATCGCGATCAGCGAAATCACCTCGTCACCCTCCTCCTTGATCTTGATTCCGCGCACGCCGGCCGCGGTTCGCCCCATCGCGCGGACGTCGGTTTCGGCGAAGCGGATGCCCTTGCCCGCACTGGTAAACAGCATCAGATCGGCATTACCGTCGGTTAACTGAACCCCGATCAGGCTATCCTCGTCGCGCAAATCGAGCGCAATGATGCCGTTCGCGCGAGGCCTGGAAAAACTGGATAACGGCGTCCGCTTGACCTTGCCGCTCGCGGTCGCGAAGAAGATAAACCGGTCCTCGGGGTAATCCCGCACTGGCAGAATCGCGGTAATGCGTTCGTTTTCCTCGAGCGGCAACAGGTTGACCATCGGCCGTCCGCGCGACGTGCGACTGCCGATCGGCAGCTGATAAACCTTCTGCCAGTAAACCTTGCCGCGGGTGGAAAAGCAGAGCAGCGTGTCGTGCGTGGATGCAGCGAACATTTGCTCGACGAAGTCTTCGTCCTTGACCTTGGTCGCGGCCTTGCCCCTGCCGCCGCGACGCTGAGCAGAATAAGACTCGAGCGGTTGCGCCTTGGCGTAGCCGAGGTGCGATATCGTGACCACGACGTCCTCTTCGCTGATCAGGTCTTCTACGGTCAGATCGGAATGGTCAATGACGATCTCGGTGCGCCTCGGCTCGGCAAACTCGTCCTTGATTTCTTCGAGTTCGCGCCGGATTTCCTGTTTCAGGCGTTCGTCGCGATTCAGAATGTCGAGCAAGTCCTCGATCTTGAGCAGGATTTCGCGGTACTCCGACATGATCTTGTCCTGCTCGAGACCAGTCAGCTTGTGCAGGCGCAGATCCAGAATCGCCTGGGCCTGTTTTTCGCTCAGACGATATGCATCGCCGCTGAGGCCGGTTTCGCTATCCATATCGTCGGGTCTGGACGATTCGGCGCCGGTACGCTGTAACATTTCCAGGACCACGCCAGGCGACCAGGATTTCTCGAGCAGGCCTGCCCTGGCCACGGCGGGACTCTCGGACTGCTTGATCAGCGCGATGATTGCGTCGATATTCGACAGCGCAATCGCAAGCCCTTCGAGAATGTGCGCCCGGTCGCGCGCCTTGCGCAGATCGAATATCGTGCGCCGGGTGACTACCTCGCGCCGGTGCAGGATAAACGCGTCGAGAATTTCCTTCAGGTTAAGAATGCGGGGCTGACCGTTGACCAGCGCGACCATGTTGATGCCGAACACGTTCTGTAACTGGGTCTGCTTGTAAAGGTTGTTCAACACCACGTCGGCGATTTCGCCCCGGCGCAGTTCGATCACCATGCGCATACCGTCCTTGTCGGATTCGTCGCGCAGGCCGGTAATACCATCGATCCGCTTTTCCTTGACCAGCTCGGCGATTTTTTCCAGCAGGCGCGCCTTGTTGACCTGGTAAGGCAGCTCGGTGACGATAATGCTTTGCCGGCCCGACTTGTCTTCTTCGAAATGTGTCTTTGCACGCAGGTAGATCTTGCCCTTGCCGCTACGATAGGCCTCGCGAATGCCGCGTGCGCCGTTGACATATCCCGCGGTCGGAAAATCGGGCCCCGGGATGCATTCCATCAAC
>JBFGQE010000171.1:0-5968 GCA_041564355.1 Gammaproteobacteria bacterium
CATAGGCACGCAACAGGCGAAAGCAGGCGGTTAGTGAATCCCAGACCTGCGCCAGGCGTCCCTTGCGCGCCTGTGCCTTGCGGGCCGCCCGGTCGACCAGGTCATTCAGCCTGTCCGGATCGTTGGCGTACTCCGACGCGCGGTTCTTCGCCTCCGTATACGAAGCGCTGTCCTCGACTTCTTCACCTGATATCTTTTTTCCCATGTCCGGATCCGGATTGGCGGCGGCGCGCAGCCGTTAGTGCAGGCCGCGATCGTCTTCGCCAAGGCTGGCGAGCTGTTCCGCCTGGTACTCGTGCATCAACGGGTCGACGACCTGGCCGAGATGGCCCTGCATGATTTCGTCGAGCTTGTACAGGGTCAGGTTGATCCGGTGGTCGGTCAGGCGCCCCTGCGGAAAGTTATAGGTGCGAATGCGCTCCGAGCGGTCGCCGCCGCCGACCAGCGACTTGCGCTCGGCGGCCTGCTCGGCGTCCTGTTTCTGTTTTTCGGCGTCGTAGATGCGCGCCTGCAACAGCGACATCGCGCGCGCCTTGTTTTTGTGCTGCGAGCGCTCGTCCTGGCACTCGACCACGGTGCCGGTCGGCAGGTGGGTCAGCCGAATCGCCGAGTCGGTCTTGTTGACGTGTTGTCCGCCGGCGCCGGACGCGCGAAAGGTGTCGATGCGCAGGTCGGCCGGGTTGATTTCGATCAGCTGCACTTCCTCGCTCTCGGGAATGATCGCGACCGTGGCCGCCGAGGTATGCACGCGACCCTGCGACTCGGTTTCCGGAACGCGCTGCACGCGGTGCGCGCCGGACTCGAATTTGAGCTGCGAGTAAGCGCCATTGCCGATAATGCGGGCGATGATCTCCTTGTAACCCCCGTGTTCGCCCTCGCTCGAGTTCAGCACTTCGAGCTGCCAGCCGCGCGATTCGGCGAAACGGCTGTACATGCGAAACAGGTCACCGGCAAAGATCGCGGCTTCGTCGCCGCCGGTGCCGGCACGAATCTCGAGAAACACGTTGGCACTGTCGTTCGGATCTTTCGGCAGTAACAGTTTTTGCAGCTCGGTTTCGAGGGATTCGATGCGCACGCTGTTATCGGCGATTTCCTCCTCGGCCAGTTCGCGCATCTCGGCGTCGTTCTCGTCGAGCATTTCCCGGGCGGATTCGAGCGCCTGCTGCGCTTCGCGGTAAGCATTGAAGTGCTTGACCACGTCTTCGAGCTGGGCGTATTCCATCGACAGGTTGCGAAAGCGATCCTGGTCGTTGATTACCTCGATATCCGACAACAGCCCGGCAATTTCTTCATGTCTCGCGCATAGCGTCTCGAGCTTGTCCAGCAGCGATTGTTTCATGATTTAATGCGAGTCCGGGGTAATCAGCGTTTTGAGCAGGCGAATGCGTTCCTCGTCCTCGCTCTGCAGCGCCTTGCGCATTTCCAGCGTCGGCTTGTGCAGCAGCTTGTTGGTCAACTCGTTGGCGAGGCGCTCGAGCGTCGCCTGCGGATCCGCGTTCTGCTGCAGCTGCGCGATGGCGCGCTCGATGGCGCGCTGCTTGATCAGCTCGGCGCTGTCGCGTAACTGGCGGATGTGATCGGCGGACTGGTGGGTCTTCAGCCACTGGGTGAACGCGGCGACCTCGATATCGATGATTTCTTCGGCCGCCTCGGCGGCGAGCTCGCGCCCCTTCAGGTTCTCGTCGACGACGTGTTTCAGATCGTCGACCGTGTACAGGTAAATATCCTCCAGCTCGCCGACCTCGGCTTCGATATCGCGCGGCACGGCGAGATCGACCATGAAGATCGGTCGGCGCCTGCGCTGCCTCAATGCCGACTCGGTTGCGCCCTTGCCGAGTATCGGCAACTGGCTAGCGGTCGATGCGATGACGATATCGGCCTTGACCAGCTCGTCGGGCACCTGCGAGATCGGCACCGCCTCGGCGTCGACCTGCTCGGCCAGCGTCTGGGCGCGCTCGAGGCTGCGGTTGGCGATAGTCATCGAGCCGATTTTCTGGCTGCGCAGGTGACGGGAGACCAGCTCGATGGTTTCGCCGGCGCCGATCATCAGCGCGTGCAATTCGTCGAGCTGGCCGAATATCTGTTTCGACAGATTAACCGCCGCGAAGGCGACCGACACCGGGTTAGCCCCGATCTCGGTATCGGTGCGGACTCGTTTGGCGACGCTGAATGAATGCTGGAACAGCCGGTCGAGAATTGAATTCACCGCGTTGCCGCCGCGGGCCTGGTCGTAGGATTCTTTCAACTGGCCGAGGATCTGCGGTTCGCCGAGCACCATCGAATCGAGCCCCGACGCGACGCGGAACAGGTGGCGTGCGACATCCTGGTCGTTGTGCTGGTAAATGTAGGGTGACAGCTTGCCGTCGTGAATTCCGTGGAACTCCGATAACCAGTCCGAGATGACCTCGCCGCTGTCGGTGGTCGCGTCGCAGTATATCTCGGTGCGGTTGCAGGTCGACACGATCACCGACTCGTTAACCGCGGGGATATCGAGCAGCGCGTGCAAGGCTTCGTGCATCTGCCCGGGAGCAAATGCCACCTTTTCACGAATATCCACCGGAGCGGTCAGATGATTGATGCCAAGCGACAATAAGGCCATGATTCAAGGAAGGTTTCCTGCTAAGCGGGGATTTTCGGGCATAAGCCGGTTAAATACAACTTCCACGGAACAATTCGGGATAAA
This sequence comes from Gammaproteobacteria bacterium, assembly GCA_041564355.1. GTDB lineage: Bacteria > Pseudomonadota > Gammaproteobacteria. The sequence continues at coordinate 2,684 of JBFGQE010000171.1, forward strand.
TACAATCCTACGGCGAGATGCTACACTCATCCCTATGTTGTTCCCGGAGCACGGATTGGATCCCGTCAGCCTGAAAATGCGTCCCGTTTTTATCGTTTTACTGCTCGCTCTGGCGGGTTGCGCCGGAATGCCGCGCCTGACCACCAACACCCAGAATCTCGCCGAGTACGAACAAGCTGAGATCAACGCGACGGCCGCCGAGGTCGATGCGTTCGCGAGCGCGGCCTACAGCCTGATGGTCGCCGAGATCGCGCTTAATCGCGGCGACACGGCGCTCGCGGTCAAGCACTACCTCGAAGTCGCGCAAGGCCAGAACAACCCGGCTATCGCCGAACGCGCGGTGCGCGTCGCGGTCTACGGGCAGGACCTCGAGGCCGCGATCGCCGCGGCGCAGCGCTGGATCGAGCTGGACCCGGATCGCATCGAGGCGCGTCAGGTCATCGCGGCGATTTATATTCGCCAGGACAAGATCGAAGAAGCCTTTACCTACATCGACGACCTGATCCAGACCAGCGACCTCGACGATGACCAGTTGTTTCCGCCGCTGCTTGGAATTCTGGCACGCGAAAAGAACGCTAATACCGTGCTCGCGGTCTCGCTGCGCCTCGCGCTCGAGTATCCCGAGCGCGCTTATGCCCAGTATCTGCATGCAATGCTCGCGGCACAAAACGGGCGCTCCGAAGAAGCGCTGAAATATTTCGACGCCAGCCTCGAGCTGGATGAAATCGAAGGCGTTCATGCTGCCCGAGCGCGCCTGTTGCTGAAGCTGGGCCGCTCGGCCGAAGCGGTGGTAAGCCTGCAAAAGGCGGTTGCCGCGCGACCCGACGACCAGGGGCTGAGACTGACCTACGCGCGCCTGCTGGTCGATGTCAAGCAGTATGAAAAAGCTCGCGTCGAGTTCGAGCAGCTGCACAAGGCCTCGCCGGACGATGCCGAGCTGCTTTACACCCTCGGCCTGCTGTCGCTCGAATCGCAGCGGCTCGACGACGCCGAAAAATACATGAGGATGCTGGTGCGCATGGACCAGCGAGAAGGCGAGGCACAGTATTACCTCGGGCGTATTAACGAGAATCGCAAGCTCTACGAGGAGGCGATCGAATGGTATGAACAGGTGCATGTCGGCGACTACCAGTTCGACGCCCGCCTGCGCATCGCCGACCTGCTCGGCGTGCTCGGCCGCACCGAGTCCGCGCTCGAGCACCTCGACGCGATGCTGCAGGGCAGCCAGTCGAACGGCTCGCTGGTGCGTATCTATATTACCAAGGGCGAATTACTGCGCAGCGCGAGACGTTACGAGCAGGCGATGGAGGTGTTCAATACCGCGCTCGGTATCGTCCCCGGCAACAGCGACCTGCTCTACGCCCGCGCGCTGGTGGCGGAAAAACTGGGTCGTATCGACCTGCTCGAGGCCGACATCCGTGCGATTCTGAAGACCGAACCGGATAACGCGCACGCGCTGAACGCGCTCGGTTTTACCCTGGCCGACCAGACCGACCGCTACGAAGAAGCCTTCGGCTACCTCCAGCGTGCCATCGAAATCATGCCGGACGATGCCGCGATCATCGACAGCTGGGGCTGGGTACACTATCGCCTGGGCAAGTACGATATCGCGATCCAGCTGTTGCGCAAGGCGCTGTCGAGGCTCGAAGACGCCGAGATCGCGGCGCATCTCGGCGAAGTATTATGGGTTAGCGGGAAACAGCAGGAGGCGCGCGAAGTCTGGCAGCGGGCACTGCAAAAATCGCCCGATGACCCGATGCTGCAAAAAGTCATGCAGCGTTTTCTCCCCTGATCTCCGCGCCACTCCGGGTGCGATTTCTCGTTACCGCATGCACGCTGCTCGTCCTCGCCGGCTGCAGCCGGCTGGGTTCGCTCGGCGAGGATGAATCGCGCGATCTCTGGCTGGCGGAGCAGCAGGCCCTGCGGGCGGTCGAAAGTTGGGATTTGCACGCGCGGGCGGCGATTCGGCTCGAGGGCGAGGCCTACCAGGTGGGGATTCGCTGGCAGCGCGACACGGAGCGCTTTCGCTTATTGCTGGAAGCGCCATTCGGCCAGGGCGTGATTCGCATCGATGCCGCCGCGGGGGAAAGCTACCAGCTGCGCCTGCCGGACGGCCGGGTATTCGAAAACAGCGACCCGGATGCGTTACTCGACGATGTGCTCGGTTGGTCGCTGCCGATCGGAGGCCTCGAATTCTGGATTCGCGGACTGCCCTGGCCGGACAGCAGTTACGCTTACCGCAGCGATATCGCGGGGCGTACCCGGTCTATCCAGCAAAACCAGTGGTCGATCGACTACCTCGACTATTTCGATGTCGAGGACGGGGTCGACCTGCCGCGTCGTATCAGCCTGGAGCGCGAGCAGCTAGCGCTCAGGCTCGTCATCGAACGCTGGCAAGCGGCCAGCATCGAGGACACGCCATCCGACCTGTTTCCGGAGTTCAACTAGCATGGCGCGGTCTCTCGTCCTGCAGGCGCCGGCCAAGCTGAACCTGATGCTGCATATCACCGGTCGCCGCGAGGACGGTTACCACCTGCTCGAAACCGTGTTCCAGTTTATTGAGCTCTGCGATCGTATCGAACTCGAAGACCGATCCGACGGCGAGATCGAGCGCCTGCCGGGTGATTCACCGATCCCGGCCGAGGAAGATATCGCGCTGGCCGCGGCACGGTTGCTGCGGCAGCGAAGCCGGGTCGAGCGTGGCGCCGGAATCCGTATCGACAAGCGGATTCCGATCGGCGGCGGCCTCGGTGGCGGCAGCTCCGACGCGGCGGCCTGCCTGCTCGGGCTCAATCGCTTATGGGAGCTCGGCCTGGCGTTGGACGAACTGGCCGCGATCGGGCTCGAGCTCGGCGCCGATGTACCGGTATTCGTGCACGGCCGAGCGGCCTGGGCCACGGGGGTCGGCGAGCAGCTGCAGGCGGTCGATCTGGAGGAACCGATTTACCTCGTGATCGATCCGAAAATAGCGGTTTCGACCGCCGAAGTATTTGCCGCGCAGGAATTGACACGCTCCTGCGATCCGCTCACAATACGCGGCTTTCTGCGCGGCGAGGGCACGAACGTGTGCGAGCCGGTAGTGCGCGCACGCTACCCGCAGGTCGGCGAAGCGATCGACTGGCTGGGGCAATACGTTCCGGCGCGAATGAGCGGCAGCGGGGGCTGCGTTTTTGCTGCCTTCGATAGCCTTGCGCGGGCAGAAGAGGTAAAATCGCGGGTTCCGGAAAAATGGGTGGCGCTGGTTGCACCCGGAATGAAACGTAACCCGGTACACCGGCAACTGGG
>JBFGQE010000172.1:0-5959 GCA_041564355.1 Gammaproteobacteria bacterium
ACACGAGGACGCCCTGGAATGGGCGAATCACACCTTGCAGATTCCGAACGCGACCAGCTACTGGCCGCACGCCGTCAAGGCATCCGCGCTGGCCAACCTCGGCCGGATCGACGAGGCAAGAAAATCGCTGGCGCTAGCGCTACAGGCGAAACCGGACCTGTCGCTCGAATTTCTGCAAGAGAACTTGCCAGTCAAGCACGCAGGCGGCCTCGACCCGTATCTGGACGGTTTAAAAAAATGCGGGCTCGGATAATCGAATAATAATCGTTGCCCTCGAGAACCCAAATTTTCCCCGCTTTACACGGACGCTTACCTTGCTTGGGGTGAGTATCGTCACCCTCCTGATTCTCCCCAGTTCGATATTTAAGCAGATTGAGGCGGGACCTGCCTTGTTAATCCCCTTCGCATCTACCGCGAGAGTCTGTAATCGCTGGCCGATCGAGGTAAATTTCACCCATTTGGGTGATTCGGATCCGGGCGTGTGTCTGTAGTTTTAGATCAATACACCAGTGAAAACCTCTCCTGAACGGCTCAACCAGGGGACAAACAAGGGATAAATCAAGATGTGCCAGACCAGGACAACCGCTTTTCTATGCGCCGTCGTCATTGCGGCTTTCGCTTTTCCGATCGCCAATGCCGCCACGATCAGCGCCACCGCCGAAACCAACGTTAACGCGGTGATAATGACCGACACCGATAACGGCCCGGGATCCGCACTCGCCCAGGCGAACGACGTCGAGGCCGATGCGCTCGCCGCGGCTGACGATAGCGGACGCTTGGCGACCAGCGCTGCGTTCTCCGGCGCCAATGGCACGCAGGCCGTGATCACCGCGACCGCGAGCTGGAGCGATACTTTTTCCGCGGCCGCCGGTACGCCCGCGCGTTTCGATTTTTTCGTTCCCGGTGGCGCAATCGGGTTCGAAGCCAATAATGTCAAGCCGCTCAAAGGCGGTTACACGATCGAGATTGAATTCAACGGCGCGCAGGTGTTTTTCGCAAGCGGGGAAGTGGAGACCACGGATGGCTTTCCGGAAGACCTGGATGATGTCGTCTTAACCCAGACCGGTGCCGTGATCGGCAGCACCTTCGCCAACGGCATCTCGGACGATATTTTTGCCTCGCCCGGCGCGGGTTACCTGTTCGAGGCGTTTCGCGGCAGTCTCGATCTCGTGACCATCAGCGGTGACAATACGATTACCTACACCATGACCGTGTTCGTCGAGGGACTGATCGGCGAGACCTCCGCGCTCGCGTCGATCGGAGATCCGCTCGATTTGACTGTGAATCCGGGAATTGACCTGCAGCTCGATTCCGGCCCTGTTCCGCAACAGGTCGAAATCGATATTAAACCGGGCAGCGATGAAAATCCGATCAACCTTAAAAGCAACGGCGTGATCCCGGTCGCGGTACTCGGTTCGATCGATTTCGACGCCACGCAAATCGACTACGAGACGGTTGCTTTCGGACCGGGCGGTGCCGGGCCTGCGCACAAGAAAGGGCATGTAGAAGACAGCAACGACGACGGATTCATGGACATGGTGTTTCATTTTCGTACCCAGGAGACGGATTTGTCCTGTGACGACAGCGAGGCGACGCTAAGCGGCAGCACCTTCGACGGCACGGCGATCGAGGGCTCCGATACGATCAGGATCAATCAATGCGACGAATCCAGAAGCAGCAGCGAAACCAATGTCGAAGATTCGGGAGCTGCCGCGCTCGACTGGCTGATGCCGATCCTGGGTTTCGCTCTGTTAGGCTGGCGGCGAGCAAGTCGGTAAATCGACGCGACCAGGGCAACCGCGCGAGGAACTTTAAAGTTGGCAACATACAAAGGGGGCGCATTTGCGTCTTTTTCTCAGAAACTTGCCACCTTTTTCGAACCGAATAATCCGGCCTGCAACGCCGACTTATGCAGGAAGTAGTCAGCGGCGGCCTTTTTTTTCTGAATGCCCGGGGACGCTGGCGACCGGCTTACCCGTTCTGTCCGAGCCTACTGCAGCTGCAGGATATTCGTGCCCTCGGTTACGATCGGTGGCGTCACGTCCAGGCCTCGGCCGTTTTCCCGAATCCAGTCTTTCGCAACCTGAACGCTCTCGTCGGTGCCCGACTTGTCCTCGCAAACGGTCACCGAGACGCCGCCCGTCTCGGTGCGAAACAACGAATAAGATACGAACCCGTTGATCGCTCGAATCAGGCCCTCTACTTCTGCCTTCCTCTGGTCGAGCAAATCGAAAAGTTCCGTTGCGCCGGTCCCGGTATAATTTCTTATCACGGTATGCATCACTGTCTCCCCCTCGCTTGTCGGGAGACCATTATATGCAGCGGCCTCGTAAACTACTTATCAAAAGAGTTGATGAGGGGCTTGCGGGCATTCGCATATTTGATCCGCGACCGCGCGTCCTTTTTCACGACTGCGTTCAATCGAACACGATTACGTTGCGCAGCGCATCGCCCTGCCTGACCGAATCGATCGCCTCGTTGATCTGTTCCAGCGGGTAGCGATTGGAAATCAGCTCGTCGAGTTTCAGCCGGCCCTGCTGATAGAGTTCGACCAGCCCGGGCATATCGATCTGCAGGCGGGTCGACCCCATCTTGCTGCCGACTAATTTCTTTGCCCCGTCGGCGATATCGACGCCCTCGAATTCGGCCATGGCGCCCGACGGCGGCATGCCGACGATGCAGACCGTTCCCCCCTTGCGCGCCAGGTCGACCGATTGCTCGATCGCCCGGGTGCTGCCGACGGTGACGAATACGTAATCCGCGCCGCGCCCGTCGGTGATCGACCGCACAATCGACAGGGCATCCTCGTTGCCCGAATTGATGCCGTGGGTCGCACCGAACTCTTTGGCCGCGGCGAGATTGTCGTCGGACAGGTCGATCGCGATGATCGTCCGCGCCCCCGACAACGCCGCGCCATGAACGCTGTTGAGCCCGACCCCGCCGGTGCCGATCACGACCACGCTGCTGCCGGGCACCACCGCGGCCGTATTGACCACCGCACCGAGGCCGGTGATGACGCCACAGGCGAGTAGAGAGGCGCTATCCAGCGGCACCGAATCCGGAATGGCCACGACCTGCGAGGCATCCACCACCGCATACTCGGCGAACGCGCCGGTGCGCAACCCGTGCACGACCTTCTCGCCACCCTCGCCGTGCAGCGGGCTGTTGGCATCGAGGGGAAAACGGGTCTCGCAAATGTGCTGATCGCCCTGCGCGCAAAAATAACAGCGTCCGCAGGAGCGGATCAGCGTAACCACGACATGGTCGCCCGGCTTGACCGAGGTGACGCCGGGGCCGACCTGCTCGACCACGCCCGCCGCCTCGTGCCCGTACACGGCGGGCAGCTCGCCACCCCAGCCGCCGTCCATGTAGATAATGTCGCTGTGACAGATCGCGCAGGCGGAAATCCGGACCTTGACTTCGCCAGCATGCGGATCGTCGAGCTCGAGATCTTCGATGACCAGTGGTTTACCGTGCTCGCGACACACCGCTGCTTTCATACCTGGTGCTCCTCAGCCTAAATCGGCTTAGCGTATCAGAAACCGCCGGACTGTCACCGTAATTCGTCACCATTATTCCCGTTTTTTCGCGCGCGGCCGCGCGTCAATATCTTTGCGTTCTCTAATGCTGGTCCGCCGCGGCGAGCGTCTGTTATAGTTTCTCGCCTGGTAGTTAAACCCTGACCGGTGACACCTGCATGACACCTGAAAAGATACTCGCCAACCCGCCGCTCATCCTGCCGCAGCCGCTGCGCGAGGCTTACTTCGAGCAGGGCTACGTCGTCGCGCGCGGATTCCTCGGACAAGGCTGGTTGCAGCGCATGCGCGACGCCTATCTCGCCGCGGTCGAACGCAGCCGCGAGATAAAGACTTCGAACAAGTGGTTTTCGCTGCAGGCCGATCACGCCGCGCAACAGCCGCGCATCCAGCGCATCGAAAAGCTGCCCGACCAGGATCCGGCTTTCTGGGAGTTCGTGACGCAAAGCGATATTGCGAGCCTTGCCGCGGACATCGTCGGCCCGGATGTCGTCTACCGCGATTCGATGATCAACGTGAAGTCCCCGGGCGGCGGCGGCGCGGTCGCCTGGCACCAGGACCTGCCGTTTTACCCGCATACCAATACCTCGACCATCCAGATCCTGATCGCGCTCTACGATGTGCCGCCGGAACAGGGCCCGCTGACGGTCATCCGCGGCAGCCACAAGGGTCGGATCTACGAACACTACGACGACGCGGGTAACTGGACCGGCAAGATCAGGGACGCCGAGCGGGATGCGCTGAACTGGGACGACGCGGTGTCGCTGCCCTGCTCCGCCGGCGACGCGCTCGTGCTGCACCCGTTGACCGTGCACGGCTCCGGGCCGAACCGGAGCGAGCGTAACCGGCCCTACCTGATTCACGGCATGTCGGCGGCGGACGCGAAATCCTACACCGCGATGACCTGGGGCAATTCGCATTCGGGCGAATTGATCCGCGGCAACCCGGCGCGCTACGCTCACCACGAGGAGATGACCATTCCGCTGCCGCCCGACTGGTCGGACGGTTACACGTCGATCTTCGAACATCATCAACGCGACGGCAGTCCCGCGGACTGAAGCTTGGATCCGGTAACCCAGGGTCTGCTCGGCGGCGCGCTGGCGCTGTCGGCAGCGGATAAGCAAAATGCGCGTCTCGCGGCGGCGGTCGGCTGTACCGCCGCGCTGCTGGCCGACCTCGATATCCTGATTCACGCCGCTGACGATCCGCTACTCAACGTCGAGCTGCACCGCCATTTCACCCATTCGCTGATCTTCATCCCGCTCGGCGCGCTGATCGCGACCGCCCTATTCTGGCCGCTGCTGCGCAAGCGGCTCGATTTCAGACGAATCTATCTCTACGCGTTGCTCGGTTACGCCACCAGCGGCCTGCTCGACGCCTGCACCAGTTACGGCACCCACCTGCTGTGGCCATTCAGCGACGCGCGCATCGCGTGGAGCATCGTCTCGATTGTCGACCCGGTCTTTTCTTTGTTGCTGTTCATCGGCCTGGTCCTCGGCTTTCGCTATCGCAAACCGGGCCCGGCGCGGATCGGCCTGGCGCTCGCCGGGGTTTACCTGACGTTCGGCGCCTGGCAGCATCACGACGCGTTGCAGTCCGCGCAGGCGCTTGCCGCGAAGCGCGGCCACGAGGTCGAACGCATCCTGGTCAAGCCGACGCTGGCGAACCTCGTGCTGTGGCGCTCGGTTTACCAGAGCGACGGGGTTTTCCACGTCGATGCGATTCGGATCGGTCCGGGTCCCGAGCGGGTTTATCCCGGCGGCTCGGCGCGCAGGTTCGTGCCCGCGCGGGATCGCCCCGATCTGCCGCCCGACAGCGTCCTGGCCGGCGATATCGACCGCTTTTACCGGCTCTCCGACGATTTCGTCGCGCCTGACCCGACTCGCGACAACGTCCTGATCGACATTCGCTACTCGATGCTGCCCACCGGCACCACGCCGATGTGGGGCATCGACCTGAACGTCGCATCTGCGGCGCAACACGCGGACTTCGTGATCTACCGCGACCGCCCGCAAAACTACCGGCAAAAGTTCGTTTCGATGCTGCTCGGACGCGATTTGCCCGAGTGATTTAAAACCGCTTGATCGCGCTTTCCCCTGATGCGGGTATTTGGCATACTGCCGCGGATTCGGCCCTGGCTGACTGGCGAAAGCCAACCCCCTTTTCGGGCTGGGCCAGCCCGTTAAAAATGGCGTAGAATTCGGCCCGTTCGTATAACGACATAACCAGGAGAAGAAATCATGGCAAACGATATAGTGCTCTACGGCTTCGACGGCAGCACCTACGTGCGCACCGTGCGCATGCTGCTGCACGAAAAAGGCGCCGCCTACGACCAGGTGCCGGTCAACGTACTGGCGGGCGAACCGCTGCAGCCCGAACATCTCGAGCGGCACCCGTTCGGCAAGGTGCCGGTGGTCGACCAC
>JBFGQE010000173.1:0-5956 GCA_041564355.1 Gammaproteobacteria bacterium
CGCCGACCTCTTATCAGCCGCTGCGCTACACCTTCCTGATCTGGGTAATGGTTATCGTCGGCGGCTCGGGCAATAACCTCGGCTCGGTGCTTGGCGGCTTTCTGATCTGGATCGTCTGGATCGAAGCCGAACCGGTCGGCGCCTGGCTGATGGAAGTGGGCACCGGCTGGCTCGCAGCGGACAACCCGCTGCGCCTGCACCTGATCGAAAACGCGCAACACATGCGCCTTTTCTTCATGGGCCTGGTGCTGCTGCTGGTGCTGCGGTTCACCCCCGGCGGAATGCTGCCGGAGGTCGTGCGCAAGCTCGATTAGCCGCCCGCATCCCGGCATCCACCCTGGGTCGAAGAAAATCGTCCGCGATGTGTGAACCGGGTCGGTGGCGGTCCGTGCCTGTCGAGCTCGGGACGATAAGTAAAAAGCCCGACCCGCGTTGCGGGCCGGGCGATTCGATCATCCGCCGTGGCTAGTGGATCTTGATCGTGTTGAACTTGCCGTTGCCGACTTCGAGTTCCTTGTACGCGCCGAACACCTCGCCGACTTCGTTGAACTCGACGTTGGTCGCGCCCTGGTAATCCACGTCGCCGCCGGCAGCGATGATTTTCAACGCCTTGTCCAGCTCTCCCGGACCTATTTTCTTACCCGGTGCGTTGGCCACCATCATCATCTTCGACTTGATCGCGGCACGATCGGCGGAACCGGCAGCCTGTATAGCGAGTACAATCAGCGCCGCGGCATCGTAGGATTCGGGTACGAATGGCCCGTCGGCGGCGATATCGTTTGCTTTCGCGTACTCGAGGAATGCATCGGCACCGGACGCACCGCCCGGCAGGGTCGCGATCGTGCCATCGAGATCTGAACCGATTGCGGCGATCAACGATTCGCCAACCATACCGTCAGCCATAACGAAGCCGTCGAAGGCGTCCGCATCGATAGAAGCCTGGATAATGCCCTTGCCACCCTGGTCGACATAGCCGAACACGGCGAGATGCTTCGATCCCGACGCGGACAGGGCGCCTACCTCGGCCGAGTAATCCGCCTTGCCGTCTTCGTGCGCGGCGGTAATCGAGATCCTGCCGCCAGCCTTGCGAAACGCGCTGGCAAACGAATCCGAAAGGCCCTTGCCATAGTCGTTGTTGGTATAGGTCACCGCCACGTCGTCGATTCCACGACCGCGCAAAATCGTCGCGAGCACCTGCCCCTGGCGCGCATCCGACGGCGCGGTCCGGTGGAAATAGCCGTTGTCATCGATACTGCTCAGCGCCGGGGATGTCGCCGAAGGCGACACCATTACCACGCCGTTTGGCACCGCAACATTGTTGGCGATCGCGGTAGTAACCCCGGAGCAATCCGCGCCCATGATCGCAACCACGCCATCCGACGTAATCAGGCGTTCGGCCGCCGACGTGGCCGCGGCCGCGTCGATACAGGTCGAGTCCCCTCGCACCGGAATAATGGTTGCGCCGCCGAGCAGGCTGCCCGATTTCGACGCCTCGGACAGCGCCAGTTCGGCGCCAGCGGCCATGGCCGGAGTCAGCGATTCGATCGGACCGGTAAAGCCGAGAATAATCCCGACCTTGATTTCTTCGGCTGCAGCCAGCGAGGATTGCATCAACAGGGCTGCGGCAATAAGTATTTTTTTCATCTGTCCCTCTCTTGGTGTTTCTTGCTTATCGAACACCGCGCCACCGTTAACGTCCGGCGCGGGAGAGAAATACTAGCACCGTTTAAACGGACTTGCATATCGGCGGGCGCCGCTATCCCGGCAATAATGCACGTTTTTACTGGCCTTTCCGAGCGAAATCAGGCATTTTGCACGGTTTTCAGCAAGCGCGTAACCGTTCACCGATGACTGGCGATTCGATACCCTCGAGCTGGCGCAAATACCCGATCAGGCAACAGCCCGAATACCCGGACCCGGACCGACTCGAGACGGTCGAAAGGCAGCTGCGCGCGCTGCCGCCGCTGGTGTTTGCCCAGGAGATACGTGATCTGAAACAACACCTCGCCGCGATTGCCGAAGGCAACGGTTTTCTGCTGCAGGGTGGCGATTGCGCCGAGTCCTTCGCCGAGTTCAGCGCCAACAAAATTCGCGATACCTTCAAGGTCTTGCTGCAAATGGCGGTCGTACTAACCTTTGGCGGCCGCCGCCCGGTGACCAAGATTGCGCGCATGGCGGGTCAGTTCGCCAAGCCGAGATCGGCTGATTTCGAAGAAATCGATGGCCGCTCCCTGCCGAGCTTCCGCGGCGATATCATCAATGCCGCCGACCCCGAACCCGATGCGCGAGTTGCAGACCCGGAGCGCATGCTGCAGGCCTACCACCAGAGCGCGTCGACGCTCAACCTGCTGCGCGCCTTTGCCCAGGGCGGGCTCGCCGACCTGCACCAGGTGCATCGCTGGAACATGAGTTTCGTCGAAGCCAACCCGGCCAAGCAGCGCTATCTCGAAATGTCGGAACGGATCGCCGATGCGCTCGATTTCATGGAGGTCTGCGGCATCAATTCGCAAACCGCGCCGACGATTCGCGAAACCCAACTGTTCACCTCCCATGAGGCCCTGTTGCTGAATTACGAGGAAGCCCTGACCCGGATCGATTCGTTTACCGGAAAATGTTACAACTGTTCCGCGCATTTCGTCTGGATCGGCGAACGCACGCGGCAGCTCGACCACGCCCACGTCGAATTTTTTCGCCAGATCGAAAACCCGGTCGGCGTCAAGATCGGCCCGGACACCCGCGCCGATGACCTGTTGCGCCTGATCGACCTGCTGAATCCGGATAACGAGGCCGGGCGACTGACCCTGATTACGCGCATGGGCGCCAATCGCCTGCCCGAGGCGCTGCCCGCGCTGATTCGCGCGGTACAGCGCGAAGGCCGCAAGCTGGTCTGGTCTTCCGATCCGATGCACGGCAACACGGTAAAGTCCAGTAGCGGATTCAAAACCCGCCAGTTCGACGACATCCTGCTCGAGCTGCACCGGTTTTTCGACGTGCACCGCGCCGAGGGCAGCTACCCGGGCGGCATACACCTCGAAATGACCGGCGAGCACGTCACCGAGTGTACCGGCGGCGCATACCGGATTTCCGACTCGGATCTCGCCACGCGCTACCTGACCAGTTGCGATCCCAGGCTAAACGCGGACCAGGTGCTCGAACTCGCCTACCTGGTCGCCGATGCGCTCAGGGATGCCAGTCGGCAGGATTCCGCTGCAACGGACAAAATCGAAGGAAAAGAGTGATGAAAAACGCAGCACCAAGCCGGCTGGCCGAGACACTGCGCGCCGGGAACTTCGCGCTGACCGCCGAGACCTCGCCCCCGGACGCGGCCTCCGCGCAAGCCGTACTCGAGCGGGTCGAGTGCCTGCGCGGCCTTGCCGACGCGGTGAACGTGACCGACGGCGCCAGCGCCAGGGTGCACATGTCCGCGCTGGCAACCGCCGCGATCATGGCGCGCGAGGGAATCGAACCGGTATTGCAGATGACGACGCGCGACCGCAATCGGCTCGCGCTACAGGGCGACACGCTCGGCGCCGCAGCGCTTGGCATTCACAACTTTCTCTGCCTGACCGGCGACAAGATGAGTGCCGGCGATCAGCCCGACGCGGCCGAGGTATTCGAGGTAGACAGCGGCGAACTGATGCGCCAGATGCGCGACATGCGTGACCACGGTAAATTTCCGTCCGGGCGCGTCATCGATCCGCCGCCGACCCTGTTTCTCGGCGCCGCAGAAATCCCCGCCGAACCGGGGAAAAACTGGCCGGCCGCCCGGTTGCAGGCCAAGATCGACAACGGCGCGCAATTTTTCCAGACGCAATACTGCTTCGATCTGGACAGGGTCAGGCGCTACTGCCGGGCGCTGGTCGACGACGGTTTTACCGAGCAAGCCTATTTCCTGATCGGCATCGGCCCGCTCGCCTCGGCAAGGTCGGCGCGCTGGATGAACGCAAACCTGTTCGGCGTCGAGGTCCCGGAAAACATCATTAGTCGTCTCGAGGGCGCGAAGGACGAAAAAGCAGAGGGCCGCGCGATCTGCGCCGAGCTGTTACAGGGATTCGCCGAACTCGAAGGTTGCGCCGGTGCGCACCTGATGGCGCCGCGCCAGGAAGCCGCCTGCGCCCGGGTTATCGCCGAGTCAGGATTACTCGCGCTCAGGCAGTAACCAGCCTGGGGCCCCAGTCACGGCTTCCTTGCCGGATCGCGCGCGACGATTCGCGCTTCGGCGTAATGACGCGCGCCCCGGCGAAGTGCGCCAGCGGCAGCAGGTCGATATGCGCCTCGTCGAACTGGTAATGTCCGGCGATCAGTCCGGCAACATACCCGAGTATGGCGTTTGCAGATCCCGGATCACCAGGGTAACGCGCAGACCCGGCAGCGGGTTGATCGCCAGATGGCGCAGGACGAACAAATGGCTGTGTCCGCCGCCGAGCAACACCAGATCGGTGTAAATGGGCGCGTAGGTCTCACGCATTGACAATCAGGGTCAAAAAAATTGGGGCTCGGACCATTGATTCGCTCTGGTATTATGCGTGCAGCTTTTGTACTGTAAAGCCATGATTAGCCCTTACCGACCGCGTTCACTTTTCCTCTTGCCGATCTTGCTCGGCCTGTTTAACAGCCCGCTCGGTGCAGCCAGCCCGCGCCCGGTCGAGCACGCAAATCCCGCTTTCGTGATCGAAGAACTCGCGCGCGGACTCGGCGTGCCCTGGGGCATGACTTTTCTCAGTCCGCAAGTCCTGTTGTTCAGCGAACGCGCCGGAGGGCTGCGCCTGTTGCATCTGCACGACCTGACCGTGATCGACCTGCGGGGCGCACCGCGCGTGGTCGCCGAGGGCCAGGGCGGTATGCTCGATGTCGCAGCCGCCCCGGATTACGCTAGCAGCGGCTGGATTTACTTTACCTATAGCAAACCGACTGAGTTCGAGGCTGCGACCACGCTGGCGCGGGCGCGGCTGCGCGACGACCGGCTGATCGACTGGCAGGATCTGCTGGTGAGCCGATCGACGACGAGCTCGCGCCAACATTTCGGTAGCCGAATCGCATTCGACGATAAGGGTCACGTTTTCTTCGGCGTTGGCGATCGCGGAAACCGCGACCTCGCGCAAAATCTCGGCAATCACATCGGAAAGATCATACGACTGCGCCTCGACGGCAGCGTGCCGCAAGACAACCCGTATGTCGACACGCCGAGCTCACGCCCCGAAATCTGGAGCTACGGGCATCGCAATCCGCAGGGCCTGTGGTACGACCCGCCCAGCCAGCGCCTGTGGTCGAACGAGCACGGTCCGCGCGGTGGCGACGAAATCAACCTGATCCTGCCCGGGCGAAACTATGGCTGGCCGGTGGTCAGTCATGGCAAGGAATACTGGGGCCCGGTATCGATCGGCGAGGGCACCAGTAAACCCGGCCTGGAGGACCCGCGCAAGGTCTACATCCCGTCGATCGCGCCGGGCAGCCTGATGCTGTATCGCGGTGACGCTTTCCCCGAGTGGCGCGGCAGCCTGTTCTCGGGCGCGCTAAAACTGCAACACCTGAACCGCGTCAGCCTGTCCGCGTCGGGCCAGGCCACGGGCGAGGAGCGCTTGCTCGAGGATTTGCGCGAGCGCATTCGCGCGCTGGCGGAAGGCCCCGAGGGATGGATCTACCTGTCTACCGACAGCGGCCGCATCCTGCGCCTGCGACCGGCACCATGATCAACCAGCTTCTCGAAGTGTCGGTGCAGTGTCCCTACTGCTGGGAGCGCTTCACCATCCTCGTCGACGGCTCGGTCGAGGCGCAGGACTATGTCGAGGATTGCGAGATTTGCTGCCGGCCGATCGACTTCGCCGTGCGCATTACCGAGGACGGCCGCGCCGCCGTCGAAGCCCGCCTGCAATCCGGGTGAAGCGGCGTTCAAACGGGCCCGGGTCATTGCGGGCGCCAGCGAAGCAATCCTTCAGCTATTGAAAGATTGCTTCGC
>JBFGQE010000174.1:0-5926 GCA_041564355.1 Gammaproteobacteria bacterium
CGGCCAGTCGATTGTTATTCAATGACTCCTCCCCTTCGGAAGTTATTCTCAGGTCCCGACAACGGCCGATTATGCCTTTTATCGTCGTCAGAGCCTACCCCGGTATCAAATCATAAGGCATAAAAATGCCCAAAACCAGAAGCAAATCGTACACTGGTCGATTTGACAGACAATAGCGGAATGCGCGCCGCGATCACTGCCGAGTTTAGTGACCCGGTCGTCGAGGTTGAAACCGCGAATCCCCCCGCAGGAGCTGACATCCCGGGTTCGCCCCGGCGAAGAAAACCTGGCGGCAGACGCTCCGGGGACAGAGTGCAGACCATTCGGTCCGGGTGACGTCGCCGAGTCCGCGGCCGTTGCGGCCGTGCGATTTAAAAACTCTGGGCGACGTAAATCCGGGCCAAGGATCCCGTTGCCGGTGGTTAGAAAAGGTAATTAATGCCGACGGATACCAGTTCGGACTCGTAGTCGACCATGCCGCTTCCGCTGACGTGTTTCGGATACTCGGATTCGGTGTCCTTTATCGAGTAGTCCCCGTAGAAAGTGAAATTCCGATTCAACAACAGGTTGACGCCGAAACCGATTTCGAAGGACCTGACCCGTTCGGTATCGGTTACGTCGCTGGTCAGATCGGTGTACTCGGTATCCCAGGTCGACCATCCCACGCGCAGGTAGACCGGTTTGCCCAGGGTGGCATAAAACCCGATTCCGACACTGGTTTTCAACTCGAACGGGGAACCGAACGGGTCGATGATATCGTCGCTGTCGCCCGAAATCAGCTCGATTCCCGCGCTGCCGCCCGCGTCGTCTTCGAAGCCATAGCGAACACGCAGGTTAGTGAAATTGTAGGTCTCGTCACCGTTGGCGTAGGTGATGACGGTCTCGGTATCGACCGTGTCAACACCAAAAAAAGCGTTTGTCTCGGCCGTGGACAACGGTGAATAAAAAAGCGTCGCTGCGGTTAACGCAAGCAGACTGGTTCTGTTAAGCATGCACTGGCCTCCCGGCCGTATCCGGCAGATTATTGCAAAACCAGATTAGGTTTCGACTGCAAATTGCTGATTGATATATAAAAATTAGTTGAGGTTTGAGCGATGTCAAGCCGAAATCTGGTAACTGAAGGGATCGATGGCCGGTCCTGTCGTATCATGACGATTGAGCACCTGCCGAATGAGGCTCTCTTGCCGCGATTCAGCGCCAACATTTCGACCCTGTACCGCGAGCTGCCGCTCCTCGAGCGAATCGACTGCGCGCGGCACGCGGGCTTCACCGGGATCGAAATCCAGTTTCCGTACGAGATCGACGCGACTGAGTTGAAAGCCGCGCTCGACGACGCGGGGCTGCCGCTGGTGTTGTGTAATTTTCCGGCCGGTGACCTGATGCAGGACGGGGAAGGCTACGCGGCGATCCCGGGCCGGGAAGCCGAATTCGAGGAGGCGCTCGATAGCGCGGCAGGTTACGCGCAAATCCTGCGGCCGCGTTCGATGAACCTGCTGTCGGGTCGGCCGCGCGAAGCGCAGGATACCGCTGAATGCCTGCGCCGGTTCGAGTCTCATCTCGTCGCAGCGCACGCAAGGCTGCAACCGCTTGGAGTCAAATTGCTGACCGAGGCGATCAATCCCTACGATCTTCCCCGGTTCCTGCTTTCTCGACCGACGCAGGTACTTGACCTGATCCGTCGGTTGCCGCAAATCGATCTACTGATGCAACTCGATATCTACCATGCGACGCGAGTCGGCGAGGATCCGCTTCATTTGCTCGACAGGTACATCGACCGGATCGGACACATCCAGTTCGCCGATCATCCAGGACGGGGTGAACCCGGTTCGGGCGATATCGATTTCGACAGCCTGTTCGCCCGTATCGACGCGCTGCCCTACGCCGGCTTCGTCGGTGCCGAGTATTTCCCCACGGCACAAACACGGACTAGCCTCGACTGGTTGCGGCGCTACGCCGAGCCCCAGGGTGACGGCGAAACTGAACATTAAGCTGAAATGGGTTAATCTTGCGGCGAACCTTCGCAACAATAGAATCGGGAGCGGAAGATGGCATTTGTACTGGCGGTGAACTGGACCGCGAAAGCGGGTAACGAGTCGGAGATCGAGGACATTTTACGCAAGCTGGGCGAGCTGTCGCGCGCCGAGCCGGGCGTCGTTACCTATACGACCCACGTCGATCCGAATAACCCGCGCGAGTTTTTTATCTACGAAAAGTATCATGACGAGAGCGGCCTCGAAGCGCACCAGGAGACCGCGCATTTCAAGGAATACGTACTCGAACGCGCCATTCCGCTGCTGGAGGCCCGCGTCCGCCGGAGCTTCGTCGATTTCTAGCCTGAGCGGACGGGTTCGCGAATCGAACGCGCCATCAGGTGGGCGAGATCGCAGGGGTTTGTTCAGCAGGCGGTTCACTGCCGGGAAACGACGCGGTGGCCGGGTGGTCGTGCCGGCCAGAGTCTAATCTATGGTCAACCCTTCGGGGCTCGAATCAATCTTGAACAGGCGCCGAATCGTGCGCTGGAAAAGCGGCGCGATCAGCACGCATAGCGTGATCAGCATGATCGTCAGCGTGATCGGCCGCTCCCACAGGAAGCTGAGGCTGTCGTCGTTGATCAGCAGCGCACGGCGCAAATTGTCTTCCATCATGCCGCCGAGAATGAAGCCCAGCAGCAGCGGTGCCATCGGAAAAGTCAACAGGCGCAAAAATATGGCGACGGCGCAGATCCCGGCCATGATCAGGATGTCGACCGAGTTGAACGACACCAGGTAAACGCCGGTGATCGAGAACAGCAAAATCATCGGCACCAGGATCGGTCGCGGAATGATCAGCAGCCGCGAAATATACGGGATCAGCGGTAGATTCAAAATCAGCAGCACGACATTGCCGAAATACATCGAGATGATGACCGACCAGAATACTTCCGGGTTGTCGATAAACAGACGCGGACCCGGCTGGATGCCGTAGGATATCAGTGCGCCGAGCATGATCGCGGTCGTGCCGGATCCGGGTATGCCGAGCGTCAGCAAGGGTACGAAGGAACCGGAGGAGGCGGCGTTATTCGCCGATTCCGGAGCCGCCAGGCCGCGCAGCGAACCGCTTCCAAACTCCGCTTTCTTGTCGGCCTTCGCCAGATTGCGGTCGACCCCGTAGGCAAGAAAGGCCGCGATCGTCGCACCCGCGCCCGGCAATACGCCGACGAGAAATCCCAGTACCGATGAGCGCCCGACCGTTGGCGCAACCTCCTTTACCTCCTCGCGGGAAAGCTTCATGCTGCCGAGCTTCTTTAAATCCTGCGTTACGGCGCCCTCGTCGGCGCGTTCCAGCACGGACATCAACGCCTCGGCAAGTGCGAAGGTCGCCATCGCGAGCAGCAGAAAGCTGATTCCGTCGAGCAGGTCGATCGAGCCGAAGGTAAACCGCTCCACCCCGGTGGCGCGGTCAGTTCCAACTGTCGACAGCATCAGCCCGAACACGGTCATGATCAACGCTTTCAATACCTGTCCCTTGCCGCTGAAAGCCGCGACGGCCGAGAGTCCGAGCACCATTAGCGCGAAGTAGTCCGCCGACTGGAAACTAAGCGATACCTCGGCCAGCATCGGTGCCGCGAGGAGCAGGAATATCGCCGATATCGTGCCCCCGGCAAAGGATGCGTAAGCCGCGAGCGCGAGCGCCTTGCCAGCCTGTCCGCGAGCCGCGAGGGGGTACCCGTCGAATGCGGTAACGACGGTGCCGGAACATCCCGGCGCGTTGATCAGGATCGACGAAGTCGAGCCGCCGAAGATGGCCCCGTAATAAACCCCGGCCATCAGGATGATGCCGGACGCCGGATCGATGCCGTAAGTGATCGGGATCATTAGCGCGATGGCTGATACCGGGCCGAGCCCGGGCAGCATGCCGATGAAAGTGCCGACGAAACAACCGAGCACTACCATGAACAGGTTGGTCGGCTGGATCGCGGTTTGCAGGCCGGTCAGGATTCCATCTAGCATCGCGTCACCCCGTGAAGATCCTGCCGGGAGCAAGATAGATGTCGAGCAATTGGGTCAGGCCGAACCAGAAAATGAACACGAACGGCACCGCGACTAACAGCAATACCTTGATGCGCTTCTCGCCGAGCGTGCGAAAGCCCGCGATCAGAAACAGCGTCGTCGACAGGAGAAAGCCGAGCCAGTCGATTGCGAACCCGTAGAGCAGCGTCAGCCCGAGCAGGACGATCACTGGTCTCCAGTTCAACGCCGAAAGCCTTCCTGTCGTTGCCTCGTGGCGGCCACCGAGCAGCAGGGCGAATGACAGGACGACGCCCATCGCGGACAGCACGTAGGGCAGGGTGCGCGCGTTCATCGCCTCGTACTCGTCTCCGGGATGCAGCCTTATTTCAGACGCCAGGTAACCGTAGGCAATCGACAGCACGAGGAAAAACAGCGCTCCGATGCGTTCCCTGGATATCGTCATTTTCAGACTCCGCCGAGGTCAGCCGATCAGCACACGCGGCCCATCGGTCCGCTTGCCTGAACCTACAGAAACCCGAGCTTGCGCATCAGGTCGCCGACCAGCTTTTCCTGTTCCTCGAGAAACTGGTAAAACTCGGCGCCCGGCTTGTACGCGTTGACCCAGCCGTTGCGCGCACGCACGGTCTCCCAGGCCGGCGTATCGTACATCTTGCCGAGCAGGTCGGCGTAGGCCCCGGCTTTTTCTTCCGACAATCCCGGCGCGCCGAAAAAGCCGCGCCAGTTGGCGAACACGGTCGGGTTTCCCATTTCGACCAGGGTAGGCACGTCGGGCGCGTCCTTAACCCGTTCAGGCGCGGTAATCGCGAGAATTCGAACCTGGCCCGCCTTGCTCATCTCGAGGGCCTCGCCGAGACCGGTGGATAGCAACTGGGCTTCGCCGGAGAGCAAGCCCGCCATGGCCTTGCCCCCCGCGTCGTATGGAATGTAACGCAGTTTCTTCGGATCCTGGTCCTCGGCCTGGATGGCTGCGGCAGGCACGAGATGATCGAGACTGCCCTTGGCCGAACCGCCGGCAAATTTCACCGAGCGAGGGTTTTTTTTGAATCGGTAGACCACGTCGTTCCAGGTCTTGATCGGGCTGTCGCCGCGCACGACGAAAGCGCCGTAGTCGGCGATGGTGGCGGCGATAGGAGTCAGGTCGCGGAAGGATTGCGGAAATACCTTGGTTAGCGAGCGCACGACGATCGGGGTCGAATTGACCATCAGCGTGCCCTCCTGCTGGGCCGCGGTCTCGATCAGGTGCGCGATAGCCTTGCCGCCGCCGCCACCGGACAGGTTCTGGTAAGACGCGGATTCGATCAATCCCGATTTGGTCAGGGCTTCGCCAGTACCGCGCGCAGTGCCGTCCCAGCCGCCGCCGGCGCCGCCGGGAATCAGAAAATGGATCGATTCGATTTCCGCGGCGTGAACATTCGCCATAGAAACCAGGAGCGACAGGCCGAGGGCCATGCCGAGAGCAAATCTTCCGGTCCTGCCGTTGCCATCCTCGAGTGATTGTCTCATCTTTAATTTCTCCCGTTATTGTTTCAGTTGCAACAGGTCCGAGAGGCAGGGTACCGGCGATTCCTCGATGACCTGGAATTTCAGGCGAAGAGTATATCAAACCCGGCATCGAAATTTCTGCCCTGCGCTCCGCGCCCGCCAAAGAGGATCGAAGCGGCAATTCGCCGACAGGTATGAACCGGACAGGGAAGGCCGGCCGCCGGGTTCGAATGGCCGGGCTGCCCCGCGTCTGTTCGCGCTCGATTCATCCCGGCATCAGCCGGGGTTCTGCTCAGGCCGGCGTGAATAATTCTGCGGCGGGATCAGAGCACTCCCGGCGGGGGTGGAATATTTGCGTCCTCGAACGCATGCGCCATCGCCGCCGGCGTTAGCTTGCGCACCTCTTTCTGCGAATGCAGCTGTTCCTTGCCGCA
>JBFGQE010000175.1:0-5911 GCA_041564355.1 Gammaproteobacteria bacterium
CGGAAACGATATCAACAGGACCACGTAACCGACCATCGCCGGGTTGAACGGATTGAAACCGAGACCGCCGTACAAGTGTTTTCCAGCTATCATGGTAAAGCCGATACCGACCAGTACCAGCCACCAGGGTGAATGCATCGGCAGGCACAATGCGAAAAGCCAGGCCGCGACGACCGCGCTGTAATCGTTGAGATGCGCGAGCACCGGTTTCCCGCGCAGTTTCAGCAGTGCGGCCTCGAGGGCCAGCGCGAACAGGATGGCAAGCACAATGTTGACTATCACCCCGGGTCCGAAAAACCACGCATAAGCGGCAGTTCCCGGTAACAGCGCAACGATGACCTGCAGCATCAGGGCGCGCAGCGTGTTCGACGGTGCGAGGTAGGGCGACGATGGCGGGCTGCTCACTGCGCGTCTTCCTGCGCGGCTTTTTTACGTGCCTTGACCCGATCGAGCGCAGCCTGAACCGGATCGGGGGCCGCATCGACGGCGCTGCCCGCGGTGCGCTTTTGCTGCAGCGCCTCGCGCTTGCGCCGCCGCCGTTCCTCGTCCTGCTGTTTTTTCAATAGCAGGCGTTTTTCGCGAAACTCGAAACGCGCACGGGCTCGATCGGACTTGAGTTGCGCTTTATGCGCGGCGCGGATTTCGCTTTTCGCGGCGCGGTAGTATTGCACCAGCGGTATCCTGCTCGGACACACCGCGGAACAGCAGCCGCACTCGATGCAATCGAACAGGTGAAACTCCTGGGTTCGCGCGTAAGCCCGCGCCCGTGCATGCCAGTAGAGCTGCTGCGGCAGCAGGCGCGCCGGGCAGACCTCGGTGCACTTGCCGCAGCGAATACACTCGGCGTGGGCACCGGTGCCGCGTGGGATCGTTTGTTCCTGCATGACCAGGATACAGTTGCTCGCCTTGACGATCGGGACACGGTCGCCGCGGAGTGCAAAACCCATCATCGGCCCACCCATGACAAGCTGCGGTACGCTGCGAACGCGGTATCCTCCGGCCAGTTCGACCAGGTGGCTGATCGGCGTGCCGAGACGCGTTTCCCAGTTTCCCGGGCTCGCGACGTTATCGCCGGTGATCGTGACAATGCGCGAGGTCAGCGCTTCGCCCTGCTCGAGTGCGCGCGTGATCGCGACGCAGGTACCGACGTTCTGGCACAGCAGGCCGATATCGAAGGCGAGCTGGCCATGCGGAACTTCGCGCCCGGTCAGGATCTCGATCAACTGCTTTTCACCGCCCGAGGGATACAGCGTCGGAATCGAAATGATCTCGCTGTCCTGCAGGGTGCTTCGCGTCAGCGCCCTGCGCATTTCCGTGATTGCCTCGGGTTTGTTGTCTTCGATGCAGATCAGCGTGCGTCCCGGCGTCAGCATTTGCTGCAGGTAGCCGGCGCCACGCAGGATCTCGTCCGCGTAATGACGCATCAGCATATCGTCGCAGGTAATATAGGGCTCGCATTCGACCCCGTTGATGATCAGCATTTCGATCCCCTGGGACGCGGCGCGCTCGAGCTTGGGGAGGGTCGGGAAAGCCGCGCCGCCCAGGCCGACGATACCGGCGCGTTGAATCCGTTCGAATAACTGTGCCGGCCCCAGCTCCGCCGGATTCGGGGAATCGACCTCGATTCGTTCATCGTCGCCGTCGACGTCGATTACGATGCAGTCGTCGTCCTGCCCCGACGGGTGCGGCACCGGGTGCCTGCCGATCTCGCTGACGATGCCGGAGGTGGGTGCGTGCACCGCGGCGCTGATCAGCGCCGAGCTGCTCGCGATCAGCTGTCCGCGCAACACGCGTTCGCCCACCGCGACCACGGGCCGGTTGCTATCGCCGATATGCTGCCGGATCGGCAGGTAAAGGCGCTGCGGCAGGCTGGCTTGCCGCAGGTCGTGTTGCAGCGACTCGGACTTGTGCCCGTCGAGCGCCAGGCCACCGTGAAAGTGGTGTAATTCGGGTTTCACGCGACCTCCGAGCGCGGACCCGGCGGCGACCATTTCCAGTCCTCGATCGTCTGCTCGACTTCTACCATCTCGATGCAGTCGACCGGGCAGGGCGGCAGGCAGAGTTTGCAGCCGGTGCATTCGTCGGCGATCACGGTGTGCATTTGTTTCGAAGCGCCGAGAATTGCGTCGACCGGACAAGCCTGGATACAGAGCGTACAGCCAATACAGGTTTGCTCGTCGATCACCGCGATCAGCGGTACATTGGGATGTTCGCCGTGCTCGGCGTTGAGTTCCAGCACCTCGGTATCGAGCAGGTTAGCCAGTGCGACGATGGTCGCCTCGCCTCCCGGCGGGCACTGGTTGATCGGCGCCTCGCCGTTGGCGATGGCTTCGGCGTAGGGGCGGCATCCCGGGTAAGTGCATTGGCCGCACTGGGTTTGCGGTAGCAGCGCGTCGATCTGATCGACGATCGGATTGCCCTCGACCCTGTAACGGATCGCGGCATAGCCGAGAACGAGGCCGAAAAGGCCGGCCATCAGGCTGATGGTTAAAATCGCGAGCAGCATCAGGGGGATCCTACGCCTTTACCAGTCCACCCAGTCCCATGAAAGCCAGCGACATCAGGCCGGCCGTGACCAGGCCGATGGCCGAACCGCGAAACGGTGCCGGAACGTCGGCGACATTGATGCGCTCGCGCAGCGCGGCGAACAGGATCAGCACCAGCGAAAAGCCCAGCGCCGCGCCGAAGCCGTAAACCACCGACTGCAGAAAATTGTTTTGCTCCTGTACGTTAATCAGGGCGACGCCAAGGACCGCGCAATTGGTGGTGATCAGCGGCAGAAATATCCCGAGCACGTTGTACAGCAGCGGACTGGTCTTGTGCACGACCATTTCAGTGAAATTGACCACTGCTGCAATGGCGATGATGAACGCGATCGTGCGCAGATATTCGAGGTCCAGCGGCGCCAGAATCCAGCTGTTGATCAGATAGCTCAGTACCGCTGAAAGCGTCAGCACGAAGGTCGTTGCCGCACTCATTCCGATCGCGGTTTCGACCTTGCGCGAAACCCCCATGAAGGGGCAAAGACCGAGGAATTTCACGAGCACGATGTTGTTCACGAACACGGTGCCGATGAGCAGGAGCAGGTATTCAGACATGGGCGCGATTATAAGGCCAGGTCCAGGCGAAAAATACCTTATTTCTCAACGGTTTTTATTAAATCTGTTGATAATCCAATCGCATCCGAGATATGCCGTTCAGTCGGCAAATTCGCCCGGCGCGAGCTGCTTCGCCTCGGTCGCGAACCGCGCGATCGAAACCGTTGGTCTGAAATGCCAGTTCAGCACGCTGAGGCTGCGATGGTAATTCGCGGTGGGGCTGAAGTCGTCGATGAAGGCCTGCAGCGCGGGGCTTTGCATCAGCGATGGCATCGCGATCGGGCTTGCAATCAGCAGCGCCAGCAGGATGCTGCGCCGCGCGCGCAGGTGAGAAATGTGCACCAGGTAGAGGCCGATCGCTGCCGGAATCAGCAACAGGTACCAGCCCAGGTGCAGCAGGGTCGATGGCCATCCGGCCGAAAACAGGTGGTCGAGGCCGGCCGCGAGCAGGGTGACACCATAGAACAACAGGTAGACCAGGCACACCGAGGTCACCAGTTGCTTGATTTCCCAGCGATTGACCAGCAGGCGTTCGAGCACGGCCAGCGCGATGACGAATCCGCCAAGGGTCAGCACCGTCTCGCGCAACACGTACTTGAGCAACTCGCCCCACTTGAACGCGTTATAGGAGTTCAGGTAAAAATCGAGTCCGCCAACGATAATGCAGGCCAGTACCAGGACGAAGGCCCAGGACGCGTGGCCGAAAAGATGGCTGCGCCGGCCATCGCCGGCCAGCGGTCGGGTCGCCGCGACCTCGTGGTTGCGCGACAACAGGCTGGCCTGGATCCGGCCGATGCCGAGCGCCAGCGGCAGCTTTGCAGTGACCGCCGAGCTTACCGTCTTGCCATCGATACGCGTCGGGTTGATCTCGGCCAGGTTGACGATTTCCAGCGAGTCGTCGCCGTAACGGATAATCTTCATGTGGTGCGGGGCGACGGTCGGATCGGACAGGATGATATCGTTGTCTAGCGCACGCCCGATCGTGGTGATCTCGCGTTCTATCGGGTAGTAGCGATGCAGGCCACGCGTATTGATCTCGAGAATCAGGGCTTCCATTGCGTGGTCTCGAGGAAGCGTTGGATCAACGGCAGCGTCGATTCGAATTCGACGCCGGTCATGATCATCGTGATGAAAAACCCCTGTCGCGCATGGCCGGTCATGGCCGCGGTAAACAGTACGTCGCTAAGCCCGCGGTACTCGACGTACTCGCGACGGCACAGGTTGGCCTTGAACTCCTGCGCCGACACGTCGACGAACCAGGTGCGGCAATTGAAATTACTGACCACGTCCCGAGTCAGTTTCGACTCGATCTGGTCCTTGTTCAGATTCTCATAGAGATTGTAGAACTGTATCGCGTTCAGCTCGTCCGACTCGAGCCAGAAATACTCGTACACCAGGTCGCCGACGAAGTTGTTGTCCTCGTCGAGGTAGACATGGTTCTGGTTGGCGCAACGGATCTGGAATCGCCGGTAACGGGCGATCGCGCTAAGCTTGGCGCTGTTGTCCCAGCAGCGCACGGTCGGCGAAACGACGCCGGGAAGACTGAAGTGGCGCATGTCGAGGTTCGGCCAGTCGTTTTGCAGGAGTTGCGCGATATAGTTTTTTTCGTAAGCGATCACCTGGCGCGCGACTTCGTCGCGCAAGTCCTCGTCCGCGGCAAACCGGGAGCTACCCGCCTGGTCGATCAGGTCAGTGAGGAAGCGTGACGGTACGATGAAGCTGATATCGTTGCGCGCGGTGGCGACGTTGATCCCGATCACATCGCCCTCGTCGTTGAAGGTTGGGCCGCCGCTCATGCCCGGGTTCAGGCTGCCCGAGAACAGGATGCGGCTGGCGTCGGTCTGGTCGAGGATGCCGCCGTTGGTGCCGACCGCGATACTCAACCCCAGGTCCAGCGGATTGCCCATTGCAAATATGGGCGCGCCGCGCGGCGGCAATTCGCTCATGCGGACCGGGTCGCCGAGCATGTCGTCGGCGCCGAGCAGGGCCAGGTCGCGCGCGACGTCGAGTCCGAGCAGCTTGAGTTCTCCCTCCTGCCCGTCCTTGTCGATATAAGAGATATAAAACGTTTCAGGCTCGAGAATGACCTGCCCGATGACGTGGTAGTTGGTCGCAATCTGGCTGCCGTCACCGACGATGAATCCGGAGCCGATACTCGACTTCTTGCCGGTTTCACGATTGAGCACGCGAATCTGGAAGACCCGGTTTTCGTTTTGCTGGTAAACCTGTTTCGAATCCAGCGCCATGGCGGGCGGCAGGATGAATCCCGCGAGCAGCAGGCCGGCGAGTAAGATTCTGAAAGGCAAACCTAACTGACCCGCATACCGGGTTTCGCGCCCGTGTCCGGATGCAGGATATAAATTTCCGTTTCGCCGGAACCGGCGGCGAGCACCATGCCCTCGGAGACGCCGAAGCGCATCTTGCGTGGCGCGAGATTAGCGACCATGACGGTGAGTTTGCCGACCAGGTCGTCCGGATCGTAAGCATTGCTGATACCGGCGAACACGTTACGTGTCTCGCTGCCGATATCGAGTGTCAGCTGCAGCAGCTTGTCGGATTTTTCGACCCGGCTCGCGGCTACGATACGAGCGTCCCGAAAGTCGAGCCTGGCAAAATCCTCGTAGACAATCTCTTCGGCGATGGGTTCGATCGACGGGTCGTCGTTGGCTTGCTGCATTTTCTGCTCCTCGACCAGGTCTTCCTTGCTGTCCTCTATCATGCGTTCGATGAACACCGGCTCGATGCGCGTCATCAACGGCTTGAACGGATTGATCGCGTGATCCAGCAAATCATGCTCCAGGTCGGCCCATGCC
>JBFGQE010000176.1:0-5905 GCA_041564355.1 Gammaproteobacteria bacterium
CCTGCTCATCGGCAGCTCTTCGCTGGCCGCCTACTATCAAAAACGCACCCCGTTTATCCTGCTGTTCTCGCTGACGCTGGTATCCTTCGTCATGGGTATCGTCGGCGGCGAGGCGATGCTCTGGTCGGTCACCATTCTCGCCGGCCTGATCGCGTTTTCCGCGGGCGTATCCTACTCGTTCCGGGAATTCCTGGTGCTGATATTACCCGAGGAATACGCCAAGGCGATGCGCACCGCGCCGCTGACCGCCGGGTTCGGCTTGTTCGTCATATTCACCTATACGATTGCCGGCGTATTCGCGCCGATTATTGCGCCCTACGGCGAAGCGGAGGTCATTTCCTCGGCCTTTGCGCCCGCCGACGAGAACATGCTGCTCGGCGCGGATCAGCTTGGCCGCGACATGTTCAGCCGCATTATCTACGGCGCGCGCAACACGGTAGGACTGGCGTTGCTGGCCACGATTCTGGCTTTTCTGCTGGGTGCCACGGGCGGACTGTACGCCGCGACCAAGGGCGGTAAACTCGACCAGCTACTGGGCCGGGTGGTCGACGTCGTCATGTCAATTCCGTCGCTGATTTTCTCGCTACTGCTGCTCAGTATCTTCGGCACCAACACCACCACGCTGATCATCGTTATCGCGATTATCTATGCGCCGAGGGTGTTTCGCCTGGCGCGTTCGGTTGGAGGTAACGTCGTCGTCATGGACTATATCGAGGCGGCCAAGCTTCGCGGTGAGGGCACCTGGTATCTAATTCGCAAGGAGATACTGCCCAACTCGACGGCGCCGCTGATCGCGGAATTCGGTCTCGAATTCTGTTTCGTGTTCCTGCTGGTGGCCGGCCTGTCCTTCCTCGGTCTCGGCATTCAGCCGCCGACCGCGGACTGGGGATCGATGGTGCGTGAAAACGCGACCCTGATTTCCTTCGGCGAAATCACCCCGCTGATTCCCGCGGGTGCAATCGCGCTGCTCACCGTGGCGGTCAACTTTGTCGTCGACTGGATGCTTTACCGCTCATCCGGCCTGAAGGAGTAATTAATCATGAGTCAAGATAAAAGCATATTACTCAATATCAAGAACCTGCGCATCGAGGGATACTCGGACGAAAAGTGGGTTGAAATTGTGCACGGCGTCGATCTGACCTTGCATCGCGGCGAGGTCATGGGCCTGATCGGCGAATCCGGGGCCGGCAAATCCACGATCGGCCTCGCGGCCATGGGTTTTACCCGTGACGGCTGCCGGATCTCGGAAGGCTCGTCGATCGAATTCGACGGCATGGAGCTGACCACGACGCCGGAATCGGATTTGCAGTGTTTGCGCGGCGCGCGTATTGCCTACGTTGCGCAGTCCGCCGCGGCGTCGTTCAACCCGGCGCACAAGCTGATCGATCAGCACACCGAGGCGCCGGTGCAGTATCGCATCAAGAAGCGGCTGGAAAGCCAGGAAGACGCGATGGAACTCTACGAGCGCCTGCGTCTGCCGAACCCGCGGGAGATCGGTTTTCGCTACCCGCACCAGGTTTCGGGTGGACAGCTGCAGCGCGCGATGACGGCGATGGCAATGGCCTGCCGCCCGGACCTGATCATTTTCGACGAGCCGACCACCGCGCTCGACGTGACCACGCAAATCGAAGTGCTGGCGGCGATTCGCGATATCGTGGATCAGTTCAATACCGCGGCCATTTACATCACCCATGACCTCGCGGTCGTGGCGCAGATGGCGGACGTGATCAAGGTATTGCTCAAGGGTCACGAGGTCGAAGAAGCCGATACCCGGACCATGCTGGAAAACCCGAAGGACGATTACACCAAGTCGCTTTGGGCGGTGCGCGAATTCAAGCGCGAGCAAAAGCCCAGGCCGCAGAACGAGGTGCCGCTGATCGCGGTGAAAAACGTCGATGCCTCCTATGGCGAAACCCCCGTGCTGTACGATGTCTCGTTCGATATTTACGCGGGCATGACGGTAGCGGTGGTGGGCGAGTCCGGGTCGGGCAAGTCGACCACGGCCAGGTGCATCACCGGCCTGTTACCGCCGACCGCCGGAGAAATCCTGTTCAAGGGAGATCCACTGCCGCCGGACTATCGAGATCGAACCAAGGATCAACTGCGTCAGGCGCAGATGATTTACCAGATGGCGGATACCGCGCTGAATCCCAAGGTCCGGATCAGCGAGATCATTGGCCGGCCGGCGCAGTTCTACAGCGGCCTGACGGGCCCGGCGCTTAAAAACCGGGTCGACGAGCTGCTCGACCTGATCGAGCTCGAGCCGTCGAAGTACTATAATCGCTACCCGCCGGAATTGTCCGGCGGCCAGAAGCAGCGGATCGGCATCGCCCGCTCGCTTGCCGCGGAACCGACCTTCATCATTTGTGACGAGGTAACCAGCGCGCTCGACCAACTGGTTGCGGAAGGCATCCTGCGCTTGCTCGACAAGCTGCAAAACGAGCTGAACCTGTCATACATGTTTATTACCCACGACCTCGCAACGGTGCGTTCGATCGCCGACGAAGTCGTGGTCATGCAGTACGGCAAAGTCGTGGAGCAGGGTCCGAAGAATGAAATGTTTACCCCGCCTCACCACGAGTACACCGACCTGCTGTTGTCCTCGGTGCCGGAAATGGATCCGGACTGGTTGACGACGCTGCTCGAGGAACGGGGCGTCGACAATATAGGCGAAGCCGCAACGGCCAAGACAGAATAAGCAGGGAAAATCTGTATCCTCCTCATTTGCTCACCTTTACGGTGAGCAATTTTTTTTGCCGCGGTGGGTGAAGGTTCGTTCACCCGGACCCGGCTTACCCCGACGGGCCGGTTCTTGCAGGTCGCGCCAGGCTCAGCGAAGCGTGACAAGACCGATTATGGTTATTCGAAGCAGTACCTGATGTCGTGCTATCGGTCATACTGGGCGCCAGCGTCACTGGTTCGAACAAGATTATGAACGAGCTCCAAGAACTCCTGGCCTCGATAGCGGAGCGCCTGGCGAAAAATCCCGACCGGGGGCAGGTAGCGGATTATATTCCCGAGCTTGCGAAGGTTGACCCCAACCAGTTCGGTATCGCGGTTGCGCTCGCGGATGGTCGCGTGTTGAGCGCGGGCGACGCCGACACCAGTTTCTCCATACAAAGCATTTCGAAGGTCTTCGCGCTGAGCCTGGCGCTGGAAAAAACAGGCGAGGCCCTGTGGGGGCGGGTAGGTCGTGAGCCTTCCGGCGACCCCTTCAATTCGATCGTTCAGCTGGAAGCCGACCACGGCATTCCGCGTAACCCGCTGATTAATGCCGGCGCGATCGTGATCTCCGATATCCTGCTGGCCAGGCGCAAACCGGCGGCGGTAATCGATG
Organism: Gammaproteobacteria bacterium; assembly: GCA_041564355.1. Taxonomy (GTDB): domain Bacteria; phylum Pseudomonadota; class Gammaproteobacteria. The sequence continues at coordinate 3,338 of JBFGQE010000176.1, forward strand.
AAATCGTGGATTTCATTCGCCGCGCCGCGGGTGACGATGGCATTCGTGTCGATCCGGCCATCGCGCGCTCCGAGCAGCAGACCGGGTACCGCAATGCCGCGCTGGCTAATTTCATCAGGGCCGCGGGAAATCTCGAGCACGAACCGAGCCAAACCCTCGAAGTTTATTTCCATCAATGTGCGATCGCGATGAATTGCCGACAGCTCGCGCTGGCCGGGCGAATCTTCGCATTCGGGGGCCGCGCCGGCCCGACCGGGGACGCGCTGATTTCCGGCGATCGTGCCCGCCGGCTGAACGCGCTGATGCTAACCTGCGGGCATTACGATGGTTCGGGTGATTTCGCCTTTCATGTCGGCTTGCCCGGCAAGAGCGGTGTCGGTGGCGGGATTCTCGCCGTCGCTCCCGGAATCGCGTCGATCTCGGTGTGGTCACCCGGTCTCAACCGGGTGGGTAACTCGAAGCTGGGAACGCTCGCGATGGAAGAGCTTACCGCGCACACCGGGTGGTCCATATTTGGCGAGCGATGATCGTCGCGCCTGGTCGATTGAGAACGGTTTTTCCGCGGTTTACCGGACCAGCTTGATAATCTCGTGGTAGATGCCGATGCCGAACAACACGTTGAACGGGAAAGTAAAGCCGAGCGAAGCGAGCATGGCCAGGCCGATATCGGCCTTCGGAATCGCGGCCTTGATCGCGACCGGTGCCGCGATATAGGAGGCGCTTGCGGTCAGGCTTGCCAGAATAATCGCCGAGCCTTCCGGCATTCCCAGCACAACCGCCACGGTGATGCCGCTCAGCGCCAACAGGGGCGGCGCGCAGACGGCAAACAGTAACAATCGCCAGCGATGCCACGGTAACGGGTTCAGGGTCTCGGCCGCGATCAGGCCCATCTCCAGCAGAAACAGCGCGAGCACCGCCTTGAACGCGTTGGTGTATAAATCGGTTACCGAAGCCCCCTGGTACGGGCCGTACATCATGCCGATTACGACACCCCCGAGCAACAGGATCACGCTGCGATTGGTGAACGACTCGTGCCAGAGTTTCGCCATGGTCGGCTGGACCGCGGTGCCGGGTTGCAGCCGGCGATACAGCAGCAGGCCGACAACAATGGCGGGCAGTTCCATCGCGACCAGGTAAAGCGTAACCTCCGGCGCGAATTCAATCTGGCGGGATTCGACGTAGGATAACGCGACCGCGAAAGTACCGGCGCTAACCGAGCCGTAATGCGCGGCGATGCTCGCGCTGTCTTCGAGACCGAGGCCGACGACTCGCTTCAGCACGGGGTAGAGTACCAGCGGAATCAGGATGCCGAGCGCAATAACCGACAATAGCTCCGGGATGATTTGCCAATCGAGGTTGCCATACAGCGCCATGCCACCCTTCAGGCCGATGGTCAGCATCAGCAGCAGACCGATCATGTCGTAGGCGGCTTGTGGAACGCTCAGGTCCGAACGCACCAGGCCGGCGATGAGCCCAAGCAGGAAAAACATGACGACGATATCGGGCATTACCTGCTCCTCCGGGCAGTCCGAGTCCAGGCCTATACGGCCTTAGACCACGATACGCGCTTTACAGAAAATACATCAGTACGTAGGCCGAGAGGAGAACGGCTATCCACAACGACGTGATCCCGATCGGCCAGGCTCGGGCGAACACGCCGAGCGATTCCCCGTCTTTGCCAGCGCCGAGGTGGAGTTGACCGAATGCGCGAATTTTACCGGCCAGTTTCAAAGCGCCGGATGCGGACAGTGTGCCCACGTCGGAGACGAGCTTATGGATCGCTTGCCAGACGACGTGGGCCAGCACTCGCCACAGCCAGTCGGTATCCAGGCTGATGGTCAGAGTGCGTTTCATCAGCGGGAGCAACAGGAAAAATGCGAGTCCGGAGAACAGCAGTAACTGCAGGTAGAAGACTACTTTACCGACCTTGTAGGCCACGTAGTTCGTTTCGTAGGGCAGGAACTGGTAAAAAGTCTCGGGGAAGACTCCCATCAGGATGCACAGCGCGGAAAATATTACCATGGCCGCGGCCATGTTCCACGGCGCGTCCTTCGGCCGCAGTCCCGAGTCTTTCTGAAAGAATACGAACCAGGGAAACTTGATGCCGGCGTGCAGGAATACGCCCGCCGATGCGGCGGCAAGCAGGAAGTAAACCGCGACCATGCCCTCGTCGCCAGCTGCCTGGGAAATCATGGTCTTGGTGGTGAACCCGGAGGTCAGCGGAAAGCCCGAAATGGACAACGCGCCGATGATGCCGCAGATCGTCGTCAACGGCATGGTGCGAAACAGTCCGCCAAGATCGGTGCACTTGCTGAAACCGGTTCGATAAACGACCACGCCGGCGCTCATGAATAACAGGCCCTTGTAGATAATATGGGCAAAGGCGTGCGCCGCCGCGCCGTTCAGGGCCATTTCCGTGCCGATGCCGATGGCGCAGACCATGAAGCCGACCTGGTTGACGATCGAGTAGGCCAGGATACGGCGTGCGTCGTTTTCGAGCAGCGCGTAAATAATGCCGTACATGATCATGTAGATGCCGATCCAGATCAGCACCGGTTCGCCGGGAAA
>JBFGQE010000177.1:0-5887 GCA_041564355.1 Gammaproteobacteria bacterium
GTCGAGTTCCGGGTTATGCTCGATTATCGAGTCGGCGACGCTCAGGCGTGCGAATGGCCGGGACAGATCGAACTCGCTGCCCTGGTAAGTCAGGGTCTTCGAGCCATGAATTTCGTCGACCAGCTTGCGCATCATGTCCTCGGTCAAATTCATGAAATCTTCGTAATCGGCATAAGCCTGGTAAAACTCGAGCATCGTGAATTCCGGATTGTGCCGCGTCGACAATCCCTCGTTGCGGAAATTGCGGTTGATTTCGAACACTTGCTCGATGCCGCCGACGACCAGACGCTTGAGGAAAAGCTCGGGCGCGATGCGCAGGTAAAGGTCCATGTCCAGCGCGTTGTGGTGGGTCACGAACGGCCGCGCCATGGCGCCTCCGGGAATCACCTGCATCATCGGCGTTTCGACCTCGACGAAGCCCGCGTCGATCATGTACTGCCGGATAAACTGCACCGCCTGGCTTCGAATAGAGAACACGCGGCGCGACTCATGGTTCATGATCAGGTCGACGTAACGCTGTCGGTAGCGTTGCTCCACGTCCGTCAGGCCGTGAAATTTTTCCGGCAGCGGGCGCAACGACTTGACCAGCAGCTGAACACTGTCGGCGCGGATGCTGAGTTCGCCGGTATTGGTCTTGAACACGCTGCCGCTGACGCCGAAGATGTCGCCGAGGTCGCTATGCTTGAACGCGTCGAAGGCTTCGTCGCCGATCGCATCGAGACGCACGAAAACCTGGATCTTGCCGCTCATGTCCTGCACGTCGGCGAAGATCACCTTGCCCTTGTCGCGATGCAGCATCATGCGTCCGGCAATGCTCGCGCTGACCTGCAGTTTTTCCAGCTCCGCCTTGTCCAGCGCATCGTAGCGCGAGTGGATATCCGCAGCGAAGTCGCGACGCTCGAAGCGGTTTGGGTAAGCCTGTCCCCGTTCCCTGATCCGCTTCAGTTTCTCGCGACGCGCCTCGATATAGCGATTTTCATCGTCCATTGTTAGTACCTGTTCTCAATCGTTCGATTATGCGCCGCTTTTCAGGCTGGCTTCAATAAATGGATCCAGGTCTCCGTCCAGCACCGCCTGGGTATTGCCGGTTTCGACGCCGGTACGCAAATCCTTGATTCGCGACTGGTCGAGCACGTAGGAACGAATCTGGCTGCCCCAGCCGATATCCGACTTCAGGTCCTCGATACTCTGCGCTTTGGCGTTGCGCATTTGCACCTCGAGTTCGTAGAGCTTGGCCTTGAGTTGTTTCATCGCGGTTGCCTTGTTCTTGTGCTGGGAGCGATCGTTCTGGCATTGCACGACGACGTTGGTCGGCAGGTGCGTAATCCGCACCGCCGATTCGGTCCGGTTAACGTGCTGTCCGCCCGCTCCGCTCGCCCGGTACACGTCGATGCGCAGGTCCGACGGATCGATATCGATATCGATATCGTCCTCGACCTCGGGCGAGACGAAAGCCGATGCACACGAGGTGTGGCGCCGGTTGCCGGAATCGAACGGCGACTTGCGCACCAGTCGATGCACCCCGGTCTCGGTGCGCAACCAGCCGAAGGCATAAGGTCCCTCGAACCGGATCGTCGCGCTTTTGATTCCGGCCACATCACCTGGAGAGACTTCGATCAGCTCGGTCTTGAAGCCCTTGGCCTCGCCCCAGCGCAGGTACATGCGCAACAGCATCTCGGCCCAGTCCTGCGCCTCGGTGCCGCCCGCGCCCGACTGAATTTCGAGAAAGGCATTGTGTTCGTCCATTTCGCCGCTGAACATGCGCCTGAATTCGAGCGCGGCGATAGTCTCTTCGACGGAGCGCAGGTCGCTTTCCACTTCGCCCGCGGTGGCGGCATCCTCTTCGGCGACCGCGAGTTCGAGCAGTTCGCGCGCATCGAGTAATGCCTGCCGGCTCTGCCCCAGTCCGCCGACGACGCCCTCGAGCGAGGCTTTTTCCTTGCCTAACTGCTGCGCGCGCTCGGGATCGCTCCAGACGTCCGGGTTTTCCAGCTCGAGCATGACTTCTTCCAGTTTTTCGCGTTTCTGGTCGTAGTCAAAGATACCTCCGCAGCGCATCGACGCGAGTTTCGAGGTCGTCGATTTGCTGAACGATGTGGTTTATTTCCACGATAAGTGCCTGGCCTTGAAAAAACGCGCATTCTACCCGATCTATCTCGATAATATCACCCGTGCGGCCTGTTTTTCCGAGCTTTCATGGGCTAGAATGTTGCGCCAATTTTTCTGACTCCGAGGTAACCTGTGTCACAAGATGTTGAGGTCCAGCTAAAGGTCTGGAAAGACCTTGCAATCAGCAAGCAAATCCTGATGGGCGCCGCGACCGACGCGCTCGGTCTCGATGCTGAGTGCTCTACCGAAGAACTGAAGCAGGCGTTGGACAAGGCCATCCAGCGCGCGCGTGACGCCGATATCAACATCCAGGAAACCCGCAGCCGGGCGGAACAGCAGGTTGCCGCGTATCGCGAAGCCGCCGAGGCCGCCGAGCAGGCGCGTGCCGAGGCCGAGGAAAAAGTCGTCGCGGCGCTGGCCGCTCGCGAACAGGCCGAACGTCAACTGGCCGCCGGCAAGGCCGACAATGCCGAGGCCCTGAAGAAGGCCCGTGCCGAGGTCGCCGACAAGCAGAGAGTACTCAAGGCTATTTCGAAGGCGCTCGCGGACACGCCGGAAAACGTCGTGCGCAAGCTGAAAACCCTGAAGAAGCAGAAAATGGACGAGGCCAGGCTGCGCGGCCAGGCCGAATCGAAGCTGCAGTCGACGCGCAAGGATAAAGCCCGGCTCGAAGCCGAGCTCGAATCGAAGCAGCAATTGCTGGAGTTCGCCGGCAAACTGGCCGAACAGGTCCGCGCGCTGCAACAAGCCTGCGAGCAGGCCGACGCCACGATCAAGCAGCTCAGCGACAAGAAAAAGGACCAGCTGCAGATTCCGGCGGTCGACGAAGCCGCGCTGGAAGCGCTCGAAGCCGGTCTCGGGCAAAAATAATCGAGATCAGTGCAGCCGGGTTTCTCCCGGCAGCTCGAACAGGATTCGGCTGCCGCCCTCGGCATTGTTTTCCGCCCAGATACGCCCGCCATGTAATTCGATAATCTCGCGACAGATCGCGAGACCGAGCCCGGTACCGCCGCTATGGTTGCGGCTGCGCGCGCTCTGGTAAAACTTGTCGAATATCTGGTCCCGTTCTGCTTCGGGAATTCCGATCCCCTGGTCGGCGACCTCGACCCGGAACCCTCCCTCGACCGACTCCAGCCCGATCTCGATGCGACCACCCTCCGGGCTGAACTTGATCGCGTTCGACAACACGTTTGAAACCACCTGGTGAATCCGGTTTCGATCGCAGTCGCAGCGTGCGCCGGACAGATTGGTCACCAGTTCGCAGCCAAGCTGATTCTCGTGCAATTGTATCGCCTGCTCGTTAATACAGGCCTGAACCAGATCGACCAGATTCAACGGCGCAATATCTAGACGCATCTTGCCGGCCTCGAGCTTGGACAGGTCGAGCAGGTCGTTGAGTAGAAACAGCAGGCGATTGCCGCTGGTCTGAATATTCTCGAGGTACTGGCTGAGTTTTTCCTGGCTCAGCGATTCCATGCGCTTGATGCCAAGCTCGGCGAAACTCAGTATTCCGTGCATCGGGGTACGCAGTTCGTGGCTCATCGAGGCGAGAAAATCCGACTTCGCCGCGTTGGCCTGCTCAGCGGCGAGGCGCGCGTTCTCGAGCTCAGTTACGTCGACGTGGATACCGACCCGGGTGCCGTTGGACAGGCGTCTTGACGCGACCTGGATCGAGCGGCCATCGCTGAGGCGTTCAATGAATTCGATCTGCTCGGATTTGGTCTGAGCACGTCGCTGCTGCAACCAGGTCTCGGGGTCATCGACCGCTTCCGCATAGACCCCGAGTTCAATGCCATACTCGATAAATCGCTCGAACGGCAGACCCTCGTTGATATAAAACTGCTGTTGCGGGTAGAGATCGAAGAAGCGGCGATTGAAGCGGGTGATTATGCCTTCCTTGTCGACCATTAAAAATCCGCCGGGCACGTTCTCGATAGCCGCTTCGAGCAGGTCTTCACTGGCGCGCTTGTCCTGCTCGACCACGCGACGGTCGGTAATATCCTGGACGGTGCCGATTTGCTCCACCGGCTTGTCGCCGATCCATTTCGAGGTTCTTAGACGCTCTACCAGGTAGCGGGTTTCACCGGCCCTGGTAAGGTGCCGATACTCGACTTCCGTGATACCTTTGGCCTTGATACAGTCGCGGTAAACTGCCAGCACCCGTTCCCGATCCTCGGGATGAATATCCATGCCCTCCAGATCGTCAACCGAGCGATGGATTACCTGCTCCGGCTTGACGTCAAATATCCGTAAAAACTCGGGCGTGCAGGAAATCATTCGGTCACGCGCGAGATCCCAGCGGTAGCTGCCGGTCTTGGCCAGGCGCTCGGCTTCTTCCATTGCCTGCTCGACGCGCCGGCGCTCGGTGATGTCCTGCATCGTGCCGACGACTTCGCTGATCCGTCCGTCCCGGACCCGGGCGATATCGGCCCGTTCGAGGATGTGCCGAACCTCACCGCCACCTCTGAGCAATCGATACTCGATCTCAAACAGCAGGTCGCCGGCCCTGAAATTTTTACTACGGCGGGCGATCTCGTAAGTTTCGCGGACGCGGTCGCGATCGTCCGGATGTACCCGATCGATCATGTACTGGTCCTCGTGAGTCCTGACTTGTTCGAGGCTCAGGCCGTAAATATGCGCCAGTTGCGGGGAAATCGAGATCATCGTTCCGCTGTCGAAATCCATGCGATAACTTCCGATATCCGAGATTCTCTGCGCCATTTCCAGCTCTTTCTCGATCGCCTTGCTCTCACTGACGTCGATGCAAAGGCCGACCAGACCGCCATCGGGTAATCCCTGCTCCTTGATCTGAATCCAGCCTCCGTCGAACAATTGCGCATCTATCGGGATACCCGGCTCGCGATGACGCTGCAGGGATTGTGACAGCCAGACCTGGCGTTCCGTCTCGTCGGCGAATTCCAACTGCCCGGCGATAGCTCGCATGATCTCGGCATAGGGCGCGCCCGGTTCGAGCAGCGCCGCGATTGGCGCAAAGATTTCCCGGTACCGGGAATTGCACATGACCAGTCGATCGTCCGCGTCGAACAGGTAGAATCCATCACTCAGAATTGCGGTCGCGTTGTAGATCAGTTCCCGATTGGCCTCGATGCTGCTCTCGCGGGCGGTCTCTTCGGTCACGTCGCTGGCCGTACCCCGATAGCCGACGAAGTTGCCCGCGACGTCGTAAAAAGGCTTGCCGCTGGAACGAAATAAGACGATGCGACCGTCCGCCATCTGGCTGCGATACTGCAGGTTCTCGTATGGCTCTCGCCGTTCGATGCAGCGTCGGTAATAAGCCCATTGCTCAGCTTCTTCCAGCGACATCGGATGCATGCGCAGTTCTTCGCGCTTTTTCCCGATCAGGGTATCCGGGGACAGGCCGCTGACCTGGTACAGACGAGACGACAGGAACACGAGCCGATCGTCCGCGTCGGTTTCCCAGAACCACTCGTCGGCGCTCTCGGTAAACTGCTCGAAACGAGCCTCGGTCTTGCGCAGGTCCAGCGTGCGCTGCAGAAACTCCCATTCAAGTCGACCGCGTTGCTCGCCGAGGCTGCGCTGCATCAGGCGCAGCATGAGATAAGTTGCGGCGGCGCCGAGGAGGAACGGCGTGCCCAGGCTGGATACTGACAACTGCTCGATGCCGAAATGCAGCGACTGTCCGATTGCCGCGGCCGACATCAGAGCGACGCCACCCACCAGGCTGATCGGTAAATTGCGACGCCATCCACGCGTCAAGCGGTCTTCTCGGTTGCTGCCGGCGGCAGGGTCCGGCGTA
>JBFGQE010000178.1:0-5864 GCA_041564355.1 Gammaproteobacteria bacterium
CGTTGGCGTAGGCCCAGAGCAACCCGGCTTCCCATAACGTGCCGACCGGAACCGAGCCGACCAGCGTCCAGAACATGTTGTCTTTCACCTGGTCGCCGAAATGGAAGCGCTTCGAATTCCGCACCAGCGGACGCGCGTCGTAATGCTCGTCGTCGCCCTGGCGGCGGAAGGTATACAACAGCAGGTGCAGGCCGCCGGCGACCACCAGCACGATGACGAGGTTGCGCAGCCCGATTTCGAGGATCCAGTCGAGGCGGAATTCGCGCGCGCGCTCGAGCGATGGCGTGAACCAGGTCCACGCCGCGATCGCCAGCAGCAACAGCAGGAAACGCTGGTTGAACGGCCGCCAGACCTCGAACAGATATTTCAGGCTGTCGACCAGGCTGAAAGGCCGCTCGAAATAGGGCGCCTGCCTGACCGGCAGCTCCGGCGTGAAATGCCAGGTTCTGCGTCTCGCATTCGCCCGCTGCCCGGCATCGGCTGCGCCGGCGATAATCGTTTCCCGTGTCATCGGAAAGCCAGACCTGATTCAGTTACGGATCAATTGAAGCAGTCTTGACGTTAACCAACAAGCTGCGTTTTAGCGTGCTATGGTTTAGTATTACTTAACCTAATAGGCTTGCTACAGGTGTCGCCATGCGCGAGAAACAACCCTCATTGAACTGGCTCCGAGTGTTCGAGGCCGCCGCGCGGATGGAGAATTTCGCCCGCGCGGCCGAGATGCTGGACCTGAGTACGTCGGCGGTCAGCCAGCAGGTCAAGGCGCTGGAAAACCACTTCGGCGCGAAGCTGTTCGAGCGTCACGCGCGCAGCGTCGAGCTGACCGACGCAGGCCATGCATTTCTGCCGGCGGTGCGCCAGGCCCTGCGCACGGTGGATGAAACCGCGGCGTCGCTGTTCGGCGAGGAGCGGGAAAATACGCTGATGCTGCAGGCCGATCTGAACTTCACCACGGGCTGGCTCGCGCCGAAATTGCCGCAATTCGCGCGTCGGCATCCGCGCGTGCAGCTGCACCTGACCGGCGCCTTTCGCGACCAGGACTACCAGCGCGCCGGGGCCGAGGTCAAGATTCTGTTCGGTCCGGTGCATCGCAGCTGGGCGCAATGCGATCGCCTGTTCGACGAAACTATTTACCCGGTCGCCACCGCCGCGCTTGCCGATTCGATTCGCAGGGTCGACGATCTGCTGCAACAGCGCCTGATCCAGATTTCGACGCATCGCATCAACTGGAACCAGGTGCTGCAGGCCGCCGGCATCGACTCAGTGCCGATGCGCCAGTTTTGCTTTACCGAAAACACGCCGATGGCGCTCTCGATGGCCGCGTCCGGTTACGGCGTCGCCCTCGCGCGCGCGCCGACCACCGACGTGCTGATCGACAAGCTCGGGCTCGAACCCTGTACGATCGGCCCCGGGCTGAAGAGCAGCGAGGCTTATTACCTGGTCTATCAAAACGTCGAAAGCCTGTCGACCGCGGCGGCGGGATTTCGCGACTGGCTGCTGGCGGAAGTCGAAAAGCTCTAGCGGTGCACAAGAGCGGGGGTAGGTTGAAGGAATATCCAGGAAATGGCGCGCTCGGCGGGAGTCGAACCCACGACCTTTGGCTTCGGAGGCCAACACTCTATCCAACTGAGCTACGAGCGCTGTGCAATTTCCGCTGGAGTCGTCGTGACTGCGGCGTGATTGTAAACTATCGAGCCCTGGTTTACGCATTTTCGGCGAATATTTTTTGCGCAGCCCCCTGTTTTCAAGGATAATGCGCTCCGAATCCGGCCTTGATCCTGTGTGTGGAGACCCAATGAGTTCCGCTGAACCTGAAACTTTTTCGATAAAAAACATCACCGTACTCGGTGGTTTGCTGTTCGTTGCGCTGCTGCTCGGAGAGGTCGTGTTCAATACGCAGGGCGCCGACGACCAGTCGGCCAAAAAAATGGATACGCTGGAGGACATCGCGATGCGTATACAGCCCGTGGTGAGTCTCGAGGAAATGCGCGCCAGCATGGCGATGGCCTCATCCTCCTCCGCGGGCGCCGCTGAAATGTCTGCCGAGCAGATGTATCAGTCGGCCTGTCTCGCCTGTCATAACACCGGCGCGGCCGGCGCGCCGAAACTCGGCGACGTGGCTGCCTGGGCCGAGCGCGAAGCCAAGGGCCTCGATATGCTGGTCAAGGCGGCGATCGGCGGCATCGGTGCTATGCCGGCACGCGGTGGATCTCAGTTGACCGACGATCAGATCAAGATGGTCGTCGAGTACATTCTCGCCGAGTCTAAATAGTCCCCCAGGCGACCTCCGGCCCGCCGGGCCGGGCAGTCAGGCTTGCAGTTTCTCCAGCTTGCGGTAAGAAATCGCCTCGGCCAGATGCGCGCGCTGAATTCGTGGCGCCGCCGCGAGATCCGCGATGCTTCGCGCGAGACGCAATAACTTGTGGTAACTGCGCAGGCTGAGGTGCAGCTTGTCGATCGCCGCGAGCAGCATCTTTTCGTCTTCTTGTGCAATTGCGCAATGCCGCGCCAACTCGCGGTTGGCGAGCCGCGCATTGAGACTACCCTGGCGCTCCAGTTGTCTGCCGCGCGCCCGCGCGACCCGCTCGCGCACCCTGGCGCTGGATTGTTCGGGAGTCGCTGCACCGGCGCTGATCTCGGGCATTCGCAGGCGCGCCATTTCGAGCTGAATGTCGATACGGTCCAGCAGCGGCGCGGAGAGCTTGTGCCGATAACGTGATAGTTGCTCTGCCGAGCAATCGCACTCCCGAATCGAATCGCAACCGCCCGGGCAGGGATTCATCGCCGCGATCAACTGGAATCGAGCCGGGAACAGCGCCTGGCGCGACGCGCGGGAAATGTGAATCTGCCCGGTTTCGAGCGGTTCGCGCAGGACCTCGATCGAGCGCCGGTCGAATTCAGTCAACTCGTCGAGAAACAGGACGCCATGGTGAGCCAGCGATATTTCACCCGGTCGGGGGTCGCTGCCGCCGCCGACCAGCGCAACCGGTGAAACCGTATGATGCGGCGAGCGAAAAGGCCGCTGCCGCCAGTTGGCCGGATTCAGCGCCTGGCGGCTTACCGAGCGAATGCTCGCGCATTGCATCGCCTCGTCGTCGTCCAGGGGTGGCAGCAGGCCGTTCAGGCGCTGTGCGAGCATGCTCTTGCCGCAGCCCGGCGGACCCACCATCAGCAGGTGATGCCCGCCGGCGGCGGCGATCTCGAGTGCGCGCTTTGCCTGCTGCTGCCCGATAACGTCGGCCAGGTCGATCTCGTCCGGGTCCGGCGGTAGGGTCGGGGACGGGCAGGCTTCGGGCAGCGCGCCACCGCCGTTCAGGCTGGCGCAGACTGCCGCCAGCGAGGCCGCGAGGCGCGCCGGTAAGTCCGGCAGCAGGGCGGCCTCGTCCCGGTTCTGCACCGGGATGATTACGTTTCTTCCCGCCCGTTGACTGGCAATCATTGCCGGCAGCAGACACTCGAGCCGGCGGCATTCGCCGTTGAGCGCCAGCTCGGCGTAACAGTCGACCGAGTCCAGTCCGCCGGCGTCGACCTGTGCCGAGGCGGCAAGTATACCGAGCGCAATCGCCAGGTCGTAGCGCCCGCCCTGCTTGGGCAAATCGGCCGGCGCCAGGTTGACCGTTATTCGCCGGGCCGGGAATTCGAAACCGGAATTCAGGATCGCCGAACGCACGCGGTCGCGCGCCTCGCGCACCGCGGTCTCGGGCAGCCCGACCATGGTGAACATCGGCAAGCCATTGGAAATATGTACCTCGACGTCCACCGGTGGGGCGTCGATGCCAACTTGTGCGCGGGTATTGAGCAGGGTAAAAGTCATAGCGGATTCCTTTCCGTCAAAGTTGTCAGGTGAGGAAACCATTCCCGGTTCCGTCGCGCGAGTTTAACACGAAGGCGAGCAAAATTGACCCGGTCGGCGGAATGCGCAGAAAAACGGATCAAGTTGACCGGAATCAAGGGGCGCGCAGCGCGAAACGCTAGTATCGAACTGTTAAAAACCCGATCGGCTTTTACCGTGTTGACCCATTAAGGAGATCGTCATGCAAGCTAACGTTGGACCCGTTGACCGCGCCATTCGAGCCGTAGCCGGCATCGCTTTAATCGCCTGCTGGCCACTGGGCATCCTCGAGGGCACGGCCGCAATCGTCGCAGCCGTGGTCGGCGTCGTTTTGATCGGCACGGCCGCGATTCGCTGGTGCCCACCCTATTCGTTGCTGGGGATCAATACCGGAGCACGTCAAAAGTAGCACCCTCCGCGTCGACCTCGGCGACGCGCCAGTTCGAATCCTCGAGGGCCGTGACCCTGCCAGCCGCACTGGCCGGGTGCTGCAAAGCCTGCCGGGGGTGGTAATTAGCTGACAGTGTGTTTATGCTGAAATCCGGTTTACCCGACGTTGTCCGACGCTTCCGGCACCGGGAAAGCCGCGAACTTTTCCGGAAATCAGGCGGTCACCATGTCCGAAACCGATTCCAGCACGCTACGCGAACAGATTCTTCTGCTAAGCGACTTCATGAACGGGCGAATACTCGGCCAGGAACGCCTGGTATCGCGCATGCTTTACGCGCTGTTGGCCGACGGCCATGTGCTCGTCGAGGGGCCGCCGGGGCTGGCCAAGACGCGCGCGGTGAAAACCCTGGCCAGCGGTCTCGAGGGAGACTTTCAGCGCATTCAGTTTACCCCGGACCTGCTGCCGGCCGATCTGACCGGCACCGACGTATTCCGTCCGCACGATAACAGTTTCAGTTTTCAGCCGGGACCGTTATTTCATCACGTCATCGTCGCCGACGAAATCAATCGCGCTCCGGCCAAGGTGCAATCGGCGTTACTCGAGGCGATGGAAGAGCGCCAGATCACGGTGGGGGGCAATACCTACCCGCTGCCTGGACTTTATTTCGTCATGGCCACGCAAAACCCGATCGAACAGGAGGGCACCTACCCGTTGCCCGAGTCTCAACTCGACCGGTTTTTACTCAAGATCATCATCGATTATCCCGAGGTCGATACCGAGGTGCGCATCATGCAACGGGTGCGCGGCGAGGCAAGGGAAGCGAGCGAGATCTTCGATTTACCCGCGGAGCTGCCGGTCACGCAGCAGACCGTGTTCGCCGCGCGACGCGAAATTCTCGACCTGTACGTTGCCGAGCCGGTGGAGCTGTACATGGCCCAACTGGTTCAGGCGAGTCGCACTCCCGGCGCCTATTCTTCCGAGTTGCAGCGCTGGATCCAGTTTGGCGCAAGTCCGCGCGCATCGCTCGCCTTCGATCGTTGCACCCGCGCGCTGGCCTGGCTCGACGGTCGTGATTACGTGTCCCCGGAAGACGTGCAGCAGCTCGCCCACGAAACCATGCGCCACCGGATTCTGCTGACCTACCAGGCCGAGGCGGACGGTATCACGGTGGATCAGGTCATCGACGAATTGCTGGCAAAGGTGCCGGTCGCCTGAGCATGGCTGTAGCCGCCGACAGGATCCACGGAATCGACATCGATCTGGAGGACCTGGTCCAGGTGCGCAATCATTTGTCCGGCATGACCCTGAATACGATTCGTCGTCGTTCCAGCTATCGCTCCGGAGCGCGCGAAACGCGTCTGCGTGGGCGCGGGATGGAATACGAGGAATCCCGTGCTTATGTGCCGGGCGACGATATGCGGACGATGGACTGGCGCGTCATGGCGCGCACCGGCGAGGCCCATACCAAGATCTTCGCCGAGGAAAAGGAGCGCCGATTTCTACTTGCCCTGGATCTGTCGGCGTCGATGTTTTTCGGCACGCATTACAGCTTCAAGTCCTGGGCGGCCGCGCAAACCGCGGCGCATGTCGGTTGGCTGGCCAGCTTTGCCGGCGATCGACTCGGTGGCCTGATCGCCGCAC
>JBFGQE010000179.1:0-5863 GCA_041564355.1 Gammaproteobacteria bacterium
AGGCGCCCTGCTCGTGATCCCAGACCGGTCCCTCGCCGAGCTGGCAAGCGGGCGCATCGAGCACGTCGATGCGGATCGTCACTCGCTCCCCGCAAAACCGGAGGCGAAGGCCCTGACATCATCGAGATCGGAACTGCGCCGCATCGCTGGCAGGCTGTCAAGGATACCTTTGCCGTAGGAGCGGGTATGCAATCGGTTATCGCAGAGCACGACGATACCGCGGTCGCCGATATCGCGAATCAATCGGCCCACCCCCTGACGCAGGCTGATCGTGGCCTCGGGCACCTGTACCTGGGTGAAAGCGTTACCGCCCTGCTGGTTGACCTGCTGCAGGCGCCGGCGATAAACCGGATCCTGCGGCGAGCGAAACGGCAGCTTGTCGATGATGACGCAGCGCAGCTGATCCCCCTTGACGTCGACGCCTTCCCAGAAGCTGCTGGTGCCGAGCAGCACCGGGTTGTCGACTTGCATGAACTGTTGCAGCAATTCGTTGCGCTGCAGTTCGCCCTGCACCAGCAGCGGATAAGGGCTATGCTCGCGCAGGTAGTCGGCGGTCCAGGTTAGCATGCGGTAACTGGTGAACAGGATGAAACAGTGACCCCGGGTAATCGTGACGAGTTCGCGGCAGAGCTCGCCGAACTGTTGCGCATAGCCCGTCTCGGCGGGATCCGGCAGGTGCTTCGGCAGGTAAAGCATCGCCTGCCGCGCGTAATCGAACGGACTGTCGAAACTCGCGCATTCGATCCCGTCGAGGCCGAGGCGTTCGCTGTAATAGCGAAACGACTGTTGCGAACTCAGCGTTGCCGAGGTGAAAAACACCGATGCGAAACCGGCCTGTTCGAGCTGCTGGCGAAACGGCCGCGCGACTTCGAGCGGCGACAGGGCAAGCCGAAAGCCGCGATCGTTGTACTCGTACCAACTGACCTGGTTGTCGTCGGGCTCGAGGAACTGCGTCAGCGAATCTCTAAGCGCCTGCAGCCGACGCTGCCCCATGCCCAGTTCCTTGCCCCGGCTGACCAGGGGTTCGAGTTCATTTTCGAGCGACTCGATCGCGGCCTGCCAGTCCTTTACCGCCTGCTGCAGCGCCGGCGCATTGGCAATGCGCTCCCACTCTCCGCGCTCGGCGAAGGCCCGCAGCGCGAGGCGTAAATCGGCCGCGCCGCGGGTCAGCAGATCGCAGCCTTGACTCAGTCGGTTGGATTCGCCGGCCTCGCTGACCTCGGCCTCGACAATGTCGCGCGCGAGCATCTCGACCTGGCGCAGCGTGATCTGCTGTCCGTAAAAATTACCGGCAATGTCGGGCAACTGGTGCGCCTCGTCGAAGATCAATACGTCGGCCTCGGGCAGTATTTCGCCGAAACCTTCTTCTTTCAGCGCCAGATCGGAAAAATACAAATGATGATTGATCACCAGGATGTCTGCGTCCAGCGCCTTTTTGCGCGCCTTTAGCACGAAACAGCGATCGATGTCCGGGCATTCGCCGCCAAGGCAATTATCCGCGTTGGAGGTCGCGTAAAACCAGAGGCTGTCATTTTCCGGAATGCCGGCGAACTCGGCGATATCGCCACTGTCGCTGTGCTCGGCCCAGTCTGCCAGCGCGTCGAACACGGCGGCCATGTCGCGGCTCTTGAAACGATCCATCGCGCGATACCGGTGCAGGCGATGATGACAGAGATAATTGCTGCGGCCCTTGAGCAGCGCGACCTTGCGGCTGCTGACGATAGCCTTGCGCAGCAGCGGGATGTCCTTGTGAAACAACTGGTCCTGCAGGTTGCGGGTTCCGGTCGAGATCACGACCCGCGCATCGCAGAGAAAGGCGGGCACGAGGTAAGCGAAGGATTTGCCGATGCCGGTGCTGGCCTCGATGACGCGCGATTCGCCTAGCGCGATCGCTTCGTCGATCAAGCGCGCCATACCGATCTGGCTCGCGCGCGGTTCGAAGCCGTCGATCAGTTCGCCGAGAATACCGTTGTCGCCGAGCACCGCATCGATATCGATCTCCTGCGCCAGTTCCGCCATCGTCAGCCCTGCTCGCAGCGCGCCCTGAGCCGTTCGTTGGCCGCGTCGAGATTATCGTCCGGGCTGCTGTAACTGTACGAGCGTTCGACCATTTCGAGACAGCGTTGGGGATCGCCCCGATACCAGTAGGTCTGCGCGAGGTAGTGCCAGCTGAACGGATTTCGCGGCTCGATGCGAATCGCGCGCTGCAGGTAATCCAGCGCCTGGTCCCAGGCTTCGCGGCCGAGCGCGCTGATCGCATTCATTTGCAATTCCGACACCGCCCCGGCGGAACGCGTGGTTTCGACCTGCGGCAATTCGTACGGGTTGTAGCGCGGCTCGAGGCTGCAGGATGACAATCCCGCGGCCAGCAGGACCAGGGCTACCCGGTGAAAATGATTCATGGACATGCGGATCGGCGTCTGGGCTTACGTCCCTGTGGAAAGGGTAACAATACACTATTCACGCATGATTTTTGCGTGATTCCGCCGTCCCGGGGATTGACCGGTAACCATTCAAGACTATCGTCGCGGATCAGCTTGAACGATTCGAAGCCCTGCTGCTGCATGATATCGGCCCAGACGCGCAACGCCCCGGAAGAACCGGTCAGGTTGATCGGCTGGTTGTCGTCGCGACCTAGCCAGACGACGTTGAGCAGACGACTGGTAAACCCGGCGAACCAGGAATCCCGCGCCTCGTTGGTGGTCCCGGTCTTGCCCGCGATCGACTTGCCGGCAAAGCGTTGTGCGAGGTAGCGCGCGGTACCCTGCTCGGCGACGCCGATCATCGCGCGCTGCACCTGCAACATGCCGGCCTGGTCGAACAGCTTGTAGGAATCGATCGGTACGCGGTTGAGCACCTGCCGATCCTGGTCGCTGACGCTGCGTATCGTCGTCAGCGGGGTGAAATAACCGTTGTTGGCGATGACCTGGTACATCTGCGCGACCTCGAAGGCCGACATCGCGGTGGTCCCGAGCAGCATCGACGGGTAGACCACGTCGTGTTTGAGCAGCTTGATTTTGGCCAGGTTGTCCGCCAGGGCTTCGAGCCCCCCGGACACGCCGAGGCGCACGAACGGCAGGTTATACGAGCGCACGAAGGCCTGGTACAGGCTCATTTCGCCGTGAATCTCGTTGTCGTAATTGCGCGGTTCCCATAACGCGCCGTTCGACTGCCGAATCCGGATCGGCGCGTCGGTGACCTTGCTCGACAGCGTGTTGTCCTGTTGCAGCAGGCTGTACAGCAGCAGCGGCTTGATCAGCGAGCCGATCGGGCGCTGCGCCATCAACGCGCGATTGAATCCCGGGTAATCCGGATTACGGTCGCTGACCAGCGCGAGAATATCGCCGTTCAGGTAATCGGCGATAATCACCGCCGCCTGCAGCTCGGGCTGATCGAAACGACCCAGGCCGCGCCTGAGTCCCAGCTCCAGGTTGCGTTGCACCAGCGGATCGAAGGTCGTCATCACGTTCAATCCGCGCTGCGCGAGCTCGCTGGCCGAGTAGCTGTTGCGCAGCTGGCGCTTGACCAGGTCGAGATAGGCCGGAAACGGGTTCACCCCGGGCAGCCGTTCGACGACACCGAGTGGCGCGTCCCGCGCGAGCACATGCTCGGCCGCGTCGATGACGCCCTGTTCGAGCATGGTATCGAGCACCAGGTTGCGCCGTTTCAGCGCGGCCGCGGGATGGCTGAACGGATTGTAGCGCGTCGGGCCCTTGACCATGCCGACGAGCAACGCCAGGTGCTCCGCGTCGAGATGATCGACGCTGCGGCGAAACAGCATGCGACTCGCGCGGGCAAAGCCGTGAATCGCGATCCGGTTTTGCTGGAGGATAAAGACTTCGTTGATATACGCGGTGATGATCGCCTGCTTGCTGAAGCGCAGCTCGAGCAGCAGCGCCATAAAAGCCTCGTTGATTTTCCTGAGCAGGGTTCGCTCCGGGGTCAGGAACATGTTTTTCGCGAGCTGCTGGGTCAGGGTGCTGCCGCCCTGCACGGTTCGGCCGGCGCGCAGGTTTGCCCACAGCGCGCGCAGGATGGCTTTCGGACTGAGACCGAAATGCTGGTAAAAGCGACGGTCCTCGACCGCGATCAGCGTATCGACCAGGCGCTGTGGAACCTCGTCCTGCGCGAGCAGCAGGCGGTCCTCGCCGCTTTCCGGGTAATAACTGCCGAGAATGACCGGCGGCAGACGCATCAGCGACAGTTCCGCATCGGTGTCGAAATCGACCAGCGCATCGACCCGTCCGCGCGCGAAAAACACCTGTACCCGGCGCGGCGGCTGCGCTTCGTCGCTAAACGCGAAGCCGCGCGTATGGATCTCCAGCGATCCGCCGAGGCGACGATACTGTCCCGGCAGCGGTGCATCCTGGACTTCGAGATAGGTCGACAGGCCGAGTTCGTGTTCGAGCTGCGCCGGGGTTAGCGCCAGGCCGGGATAAAGCTCCAGCGGGCGCGCGTACACCCGCGACGGCAGCGCCCAGGTATCGCCTTCAAAACGCTCGTTGACGAGATAATTCAGGAAAACCAGGTAGATCAGCAGCCCGAGGCCGAGCAGCGACAGGCCGAGCTTGAACAGCCTGCGCCGGCGTCCGGGTCTGGCCGCGGCGGCAGTCGAGCGACGCTGTTTTTTACGTGGCATGCTGGCGCCGTGGCGGCGCGGTCAGGCGAGCTCGCGTTTCGCCTTGACCGCCGCGGAAAGTTCACGCAACAGCATCTCCGAGTCGTCCCAGCCGATGCAGGCGTCGGTAATGCTCTGCCCGTAGGTCAGCTCGGCGCCTTCCTCGTAATCCTGGCGGCCCTCGACGAGATGGGACTCGATCATCAGGCCGAAGATATTGTCCTGGCCGGTTTTGATCTGGTGGATGATGTCGCGACAGACCTCGACCTGCTTGACGAAGTCTTTCTGGCTGTTGGCGTGGCTGCAGTCGACCATCAGGCGAGGATTGAGTCCGCTGGCCTCGAGCTTGCTGGTCGCCGCGGCGACGCTGACCCGGTCGTAGTTCGGGCGATCGCTGCCGCCGCGCAGTATGACGTGCGTGTAGTTATTGCCCGAGGTGGTGAAAATGGCCGAATGCCCCTGCAGCGTAATCGAGATGAAATGGTGCGAACCCTGCGCCGCGCGCATCGCGTCGATCGCGACCTGTACGCCGCCGTCGGTGCCGTTTTTGAATCCTACCGGGCAGGACAGGCCCGAGGCGAGTTCGCGGTGGCCCTGGCTCTCGGTCGTGCGCGCACCGATCGCGCCCCAGGAGACGAGATCCGAGATGTATTGCGGACTGATCAGGTCGAGATACTCGTGGCCTGCCGGGATACCCATTTCGGACAGGTCCAGCAGCAGTTCCCGCGCCTTTTGCACGCCCTTGTTGATGTGGAAGCTGCCGTCCAGATCCGGATCGTTGATCAGGCCCTTCCAGCCGACCGTGGTGCGCGGTTTTTCGAAGTAAACCCGCATCACGATGATCAGCTCGTCCTCGAGCTCGTCGATCAGCAGTTTCAGGCGGCGCGCGTATTCGAGCGCGGCCTCGGTATCGTGGATCGAGCACGGGCCAATGATCACGACCAGGCGATCATCCTTGCCGTCGAGCACGTCGTAAATCTGCTGGCGCGCGCGCGTCACGGTGTTGGCCGCGGCTTCGCTCAACGGCAGCTCCTGCATCAGCGCCTCGGGGGTCTGAATTTCCTTGGTACCGGTAATGCGCAGGTCTTTGGTCTGTTGCATGGTCATTTCGAGCGCTCTCGGAGACGCTATGTCACTGAAAAAAAAGCAATTCTAACGGCTGGAGGAATTTAATCCAGAGTTAAATTGGTGCAGCAGGTCACGCGTCTGCTGTGCCTGCAGGCGTGGCCCGAACTGGGTCACGAT
>JBFGQE010000180.1:0-5760 GCA_041564355.1 Gammaproteobacteria bacterium
GCACTGCCGTCGCGTAGCGTTGGAACTGGGCCGCTTTCATATGGTCGGACAAAGCTACCCCGGGCGCCGGAACAATCCGCGCGGGCTGGACTGGATGGTCGCCGCGCGGGACATGCTAAACGACATCCTGAGTAGCGAAGACCAGCGGTTGATCGACAGTTTGTTACAGGCTTATCGCGCAAGCCGGGTCGATCGGTTGCCCCGGGGAGCGATACATGCAGACCTGTTCCACGATAACGCGCTTTTCATCAAGGATGCACTAGGCGGTATTTTCGATTTCGATTATGCCTGCACCGACAGTTACGTTTTCGATCTCGCGGTTCTGGTTAACGACTGGTGTATCGACCGGCAGGGAGAGCTCGAGCCGAAGCGCCTCGAAGCGGTGCTGCACGGCTACGCCAGGCAGCGCCGGCCCGGTGACGACGAACTGGAAAACCTTCCGCTAATGCTGCAGGTCACCGCGCTTCGCTTCTGGCTTTCCCGACTGTACGATCAAACTTTTCCGTTGAGTGGCGAACTGACTTTCGTCAAAAGTCCCGACGCGTTTCGCCGTCTGCTTGTGTTGCGCCGACAGCAGGCATCGCGCATCGCCGACCTGATCGCAAGCTGTGCGCCCGCGGATTAGGCCAACGCGTTTCCTCACTTGCCGATACAAAATCGGGAAAATATCTGTCCGAGCAGGTCGTCGCTGGTAAATTCGCCGGTAATCTCGTTTAGCCTGTTCTGCGCGCCCCGCAAGTCTTCCGCGATCAGCTCTCCCGAGCGCGTTGTACTCAGGTTTTGCATCGCCTGGCGCAGGTAATCCCGCGCACCCAGCAGGGCATCGACATGTCGGCGGCGCGCCATAAACGCCTGGTGGTCCTGGTTGAGGTCAGCGATGTTGCCGGTAATCTGCTCGATCAGCGACTCCATGCCCTCGCCGCTAACGGTCGATATGTAGAGCGCGCCAGGCTCGCGCGCGGTTCGCGCGTCGAGCAGGTCGCACTTGTTATAAACCAGCAGCATGCGTTCCGGCGGCAGGCGTTCGATTATTCGCCGATCTTCCGCGCCCAGGCCTCGCTCGCAATCAACCAGGAAAATGACTCGATCAGCCTTGCCAATCTCTTCCCAGGCGCGGCGAATCCCCTCTTTTTCCACCGGGTCGGCCGATTCACGTAAGCCAGCCATGTCGTTGACGTGAATCGGGATTCCTCTGAGCGAGATGTGTTCGCGCAGGACGTCACGCGTGGTGCCCTCGATCTCGGTTACGATCGCCGCCTCGTAACCGGCCAGGTAGTTCAGTAAACTCGATTTTCCCGCGTTCGGCAGGCCGGCGAGCGAGATCGTCAGCCCCTCGTGCAAGCGCCTGCCCTGCTCCGCCTGCTCAAGGATTCGACCCAACTCGGCGGCACAGGACTCGAGCTGATCGCCGATCGCCCGGTCGTCGAGGAAATCGACCTCTTCCTCGGCGAAATCGAGCGCGGCTTCGATAAACGCGCGTAATTCGATGATCTCGCCGGTCAGCTGGTTGATTTGCGCCGAAAAGCGCCCCTCCAGCGAGCGCATCGCGGCGCGGGAGGCGGCCCGACTGCCCGATTCGATCAAATCCGCAACGGCTTCCGCCTGGGTCAGGTCGAGGCGGCCATTGAGGAATGCGCGTTCGGAGAACTCTCCCGGCCGCGCCAGTCGGGCACCCAGCTCGCACAATCGTTCGAGCAGCATATCGAGCACGATCGGACCACCGTGGGCTTGTATTTCGACGCTGTCTTCGCCGCTGTAGCTATGCGGTGCGCGAAAGTAAAGCACGAGCCCGTGATCGAGGACATCGCCGTCGGCGGCGAAAAAACGGCGGAACTGGATCCTGCCGGGCTCGAGCTTGCTCGAACTCAGCGCTTCTCCAATGCCGAGTGAATCGGCGCCCGAAACCCGCAGGATACCGATACCACCGGTACCCGGCGGCGTTGCAATCGCGACGATGGTGTCTTCTGACGGCACGGGGAATATATGCGCCGCCTACCGCGACGAGCCGACTACTTTGCGCCCGCTTCGATACGCTTGGTGATTATCCATTGCTGCGCAATCGACAATACGTTGTTGACAACCCAGTATAACACCAGCCCGGCCGGGAAAAAGGCGAAGAAGATAGTAAACACGAACGGCAGAGCCATCATGATTTTAGCCTGAATCGGGTCCGGTGGCGGCGGGTTCAGTCTTTGCTGGATCACCATGCTGATCCCCATGATAACCGGCAACACGAAATATGGATCCATCACCGACAAATCCTTGATCCACAAAATAAACGGAGCCTGTCGCAGCTCCACGCTTTCGAGCAGCGCCCAGTACAACGCGATGAAGACCGGTATCTGCACCAGGATCGGCAGGCAGCCACCCATCGGGTTTATTTTCTCGGTCTTGTACAGTTCCATCATCGCCTGGTTCATCTTCTGGCGATCGTCGCCGTAGCGTTCTTTCAGGGTCTTCAATCGCGGGCTGACCTTGCGCATTTTCGCCATCGATCGATAGCTGGTTTCGGACAGCTTGTAGAACACCGCCTTGACCGTAAATGTCAGCAGGATAATCGCGACGCCCCAGTTACCGACGAAACCGTGATACCAGGACAGCAGCCAGTAGAGCGGTTTTGACAGGAAGGTGAGCACGCCGTAGTCAACGGTCAGGTCGAGGCCCGGCGCGATGGCTTCGAGCCGGTCGACCAGCTTCGGCCCGACAAACAGTTGGCTGGAAAACTCTCCGCTGCCGCCAGCGGGGACCTTCAGGTTTTGCGAACGCAGACCGATAGTATAAGTCGACGGGGTGCGGCGGGTATTCGCAATCGAGTAGATCAGGTTCACCTGGTCCTGTTTCGGAATCCAGGCGGATAAAAAGTAATGCTGAATCATCGCGATCCAACCGCCATTCGATTCGACCTTGAGCTGGGCATCTTCCATGTCGTCAAAATCGACTTTTTCGTACTTGGTCTCTTCGTTGTAGTAAACCGATCCGGTATAGGTGTACAACAGGCGTGATTCGTCGAGTGGGCGGGTGCGCTGAATTTGCCGATACTCGCTGCCCTGCCATTCCTGTTCGGTTCGATTGATCAGGCTATGGTTGACGTCGATCAGGTAATCGCCGCGGCGAAAGCGGTACCGCTTGATCACTTCGATACCGTCCTCTTCCCAGGTCAAGGCGACGACGAGTTCATCGCTACCTTCGGCAAGCCGGTATTCGGTTTGTTCTGCGCGATAAATGCTGTGGTGGGTCGGCGCCAGATTCTGCTTGTTACGCAGTCCGCTTTGCAGAATGTGCGCGGAGTCGGTATCGCTATGCACCAGTTCCAGCCAGTCATTCGGGCGCTCGAGCGATGTCGGGTATTTCTTCAACTTGACCGAGCGCAAAACGCCACCGCGGGTATCAATCAGCGCCTGCACGACATCGGTATCCACCCGAACCAACTGCTGCTCGGGGCGGGCTGCCTCGATCGCCTCGACAGTGGTTGACGGGGCCACGCCCCCGACCACTTCAGCCTGCTCCGGCAAATCTTCGACCGGTTCGACGACGCCGCCCGGAGACAGCTCGGATGCGGTGGTGGTTTCGGCCTGTTCGCCGACCGGTTTCGGCCCGTAATCGAGCTGCCATTGCTGCCACAGCAACATGCCGACGAAGGCGAGCGCGGCGAACAAAAACAGGCGGGAATTATCCATGCTCGTGATCCAGTCCCGGGACCGGGTCATGGCCGCCGTGATGCCAGGGGTGACAGCAGCCGATGCGTTTCAGCGCGAGCCAACCACCACGCCATACGCCGTATCGCGTGATCGCGTCGATCGCATACTGAGAACAGGTCGGGGTAAAGCGGCAATGCTGTCCGACAAACGGGCTCAACAGATAGCGATAAGCTTTAATCGGGATGATCAGGATTTGTCGCATTGCTCGATGATGCTATTCCAATGTTGATCCAGGGCGCCTCGCAGCTCTGCCGCGTCTCGACTCAGAATTTCGCGCCTGACCATGATTACCATGTCTCGTGCGGGCAGCCGCTTCCAATTCTTGCGAAAACTTTCGCGAAACAGGCGTTTAAGCGCGTTGCGCTGTATCGCTTTCGGCACCTGTTTGCGAGCAATCGCAAAACCGAGACGGGGTAGATCCCCTGCGTTCTTGCCGACCAGGATCGTCAGGCAAGTGTCGCTGCTGCGAAAATTATTCTTAAATACCTGTTGAAACTCGATCGCCTGCGTGAGTCTAAGCCGTCTGGGAAAAGACTCACCGATCACCTCGTTCACGTTACGGCGTAAGTCGCGCTCGACCCTTGGCCCGGCGAGCCTTGATAATACTGCGTCCACCGCGAGTCTGCATGCGCGCGCGAAAGCCGTGCGTCCTGGCACGCTTCAGGTTGCTGGGTTGAAAAGTACGTTTCATATCAGACGCCTCGGTCCTGGACCATTCTCGGTTTCAACAAGGCGCGACAATGTACTGGTAGAGCCGCGCCACGTCAATCTTTTATTGCTGCGGCGGACGATACCGGCGACGCTTCACCAAAGACCCGGCCGGCGATAAAAAAATCTCACAAAACTGACTCTTTTTGCGTTTCGGCCCTTTGCTCGGGCTGTGGATAAGTATACTATTGTGCGCTATCGGTCGTGCTTCGGGAATTACCCGCTTTGGTGGTAATACGGTCGATTTTTCGGATGAAAACCGGCACAGCTAAAATCGCTACACCGCGCGAAGGGGCTCTTTTTCCGCGCTATAAGGCGCAACAGGCAAAGAAATTAGCGGAATTTAATTGAACTCTATCTGGCAACAGTGTATCTCCTCTCTCGAAGGCGAAATCAGCGAACAACAGCTGAATACCTGGATTTTACCGCTGCAGGTAGAACAGGAACTGAATACGCTGAAACTGCTGGCACCCAATCGCTTCGTCATGGACTGGGTGCGCAAACACTTCCTCGAGCGAATTCGCGAACTGGTGTCTAGCCTCGACGATAGCAAGTCGATTTCAGTCAGCCTCGCGATCGGCTCACAGGCCCGTGCCGGCGAGATCGATGAACCGGTACAATCGCCGTCACCGAGAACTTACCGCTCCTCCGGCCTGAACGAGACGCAGCAGTTCAAGAATTTCGTCGAAGGTAAATCCAATCAGCTCGCGCGGGCGGCGTCCATCCAGATCAGCAGCCACCCGGGGTCGGAGTACAACCCGCTGTATATTTACGGTGGTGTCGGCCTCGGCAAAACCCACCTGATGCACGCGATCGGCAACCAGATTCGAGAAAATAATCCCGAGGCCAACATTCTCTACGTCAATTGCGAGCGGTTCGTCTCCGATATGGTCAAGGCGCTACAACCCAGCCGAATGAATGACTTCAAGAACTCTTATCGCAGTCTCGATGCGTTGCTGATCGACGATATCCAGTTCCTGGCCGATAAAAGCCGCTCGCAGGTGGAATTCTTCCATACCTTCAATTCTCTGTACGAGGCACGCGCCCAGATGGTTATAACCTGCGATCGTTTTCCCAAGGAAATCGAAGGTCTCGAGGACAGGATTCGCTCTCGCCTGGGTTGGGGACTGGCGGTAGATATCAAGCCGCCCGATCTCGAAACCCGCGTCGCAATACTGAACAGCAAGGCCGAGCAGGCCAACGCGGAGGTACCTGACGACGTCGCATTTTTTATTGCCGAACGATTCAAGTCGAACATCCGGGAATTGGAGGGCGCGCTGAAACGGGTTGTTGCGCACGCGCGTTTCGCCGGGGAAATGATTACCCAGGATTTTGCCCGCCAGGCGCTGAAGGA
>JBFGQE010000181.1:0-5759 GCA_041564355.1 Gammaproteobacteria bacterium
AGGTCGCGCGGCTGGAGGCCTGCACAAGTCGGTCCCAGCGCAATCTCAGGGAGCGAAAAGTTTCGAGATCCGAAACCAGTTCGAGGTTAAGTTCCATTTAATTTTTGTTGATTAATCGCGGCGAGTATGCCGCTTATATTATTGAGATGCAAAGATTTTTTGTTTGCGGCGTTTCTGGGCCGGGCAGCGATGGATGCCGCGCGGTCAGGCCCGGCAGAGCCCCAATTTTTCGCATCGGCGAACCACCGGCATCTCGATCGCCGATCGCCGATGGCCATGCAATCATGCTTGGAAAAATTTAGTAGTCGACGTCGGCGCAGCCGACCAGTTTGCATAACTTGCGCGCGCATTTGCGCAGAAACCAGAGCAACCAGCCGGGCCTGGTCAGGCCTGCCTGGTTTGCCCTGGCGGTTGCAGTTTCATGCGAGTGGGTCACCCGGTGGAATTCGATTTCTCCGGTTTCCGCATCGTAAAGCGCAAAAGCCGGGTTAGGGTCTGAATCGCGCGATAGTCCCACGCTGCCAGGATTGACGAGGTAGTGGCTGTCGGCTTCGAGCCGGAGCCGGCGCGGATCGAGAATCTCGACGGCATCTTCCCGCATCCGGTAGACGCAGGGTACGTGCAGATGTCCGAAAAAGGCGACGCGGATGGACGGGTGGCGTCGCGTCATGGTGGCGAAACTCTGGCGGATATCTTCCTCCGACTCGAGGTGCAGGTCTTCGGGAGCGGTCGCAGGATGCAGCGCGCCGTGGAACAGCAGCACGCGGTCGTCGACCGTCATAATCCCCGGCAGGCTACGCAAGAATTCGGCATTTTCACTGCTCAGCTGCCTGCGGGTCCAAATGATCGCCTGGCGGGCAACGTCCCAGAAACTATCCAGTCGCTTCATGCCGGCCGCGGCCAGGTCATGGTTTCCGGCGATCGTGGCGATCCGGCGTTCGCGGATTCGCTCGACGCATTCGTTCGGACTCGCCAGGTAGCCGACCAGGTCCCCGCAGCAGAGGATCTGGTCGACTTCGAGCCCGTCGACGGTATCGAGAACCGCGTCCAGCGCTTCGATGTTGGCATGGATGTCGGAGATGATGGCGTAACGCATCGACTTGCCCCGCTATCTGCGACCCAACCGCGCCAGCAAGGATCTGGCCTGGCTCGTCATATCCGCGAAGAACGGCCCCGGGTCGTCCCAGGAAAAAACATCGTAGACTTTTCGGTGCATCAGCGACCGTAGCCACGACCAGGTCGTGTACTCGCCCGCGGGTCGATAACAGTGCACGAAGGATCGGAGGTCGTCGCCGAAGGACAGCCAGCGCGTATGGGTGGCATGTCGGCCTGGGGCTTCCAGCGCCTGGCCGGTCAGGTAACGATATGCCGCCAGTGGAATATTCACGCCGTTGGCGGTTCCGAGATAGTTCCACAACGTGTAGCGAAGATTCAATTCGAGGATATAGAACTTGCCTGTTTCGGGATGGCGTTTGCAGTCGATTTTGAGAGGACCCTTGACACCGAGTTTGCGCACGATTTCGAATCCCAACTGGCGCAGGTCGTCGTCATGAATCAGCTCGAGATAGGTGCTGAGCCCTCCGACCGACGGATAGGTCCGGATCTTGCGGCCCGTGAACCAGGCCAGTGGCGTCGAGTTCTCGTCGGCAAAGGTGTGGAAAGAGTACACCCGCGATTCATCGCCGGGAACATACTGCTGGATCAGCAGTTTCTCGTCCGGTCCGAAGTATCCCAGCCAGCGTACGAGCTCGTCGCGATCGCGGGCGAGGAGTATTTTCGACGGCCTGGACTGTTGCGCCTTGATCGCCTCGGTTTCGAACCAGTCGATGTGCACCGCCGGCTTGATAATGCACGGAAAACCGATCCGGGACTCGATGTGAGACAGGTCATCGATGCCCAGGTAAACGTGATTGCGCGGGACCGGTAATCCGTTCCGCTCGGCCAGGTCCACGAACCGCACCTTGTCGGTGCAATCCTCGATCAGGCGGGAATCGGGTAATAGCATCCGGTAGTGCGGTTGCAGGCGCTCGCGATGGCGCGAGATCGCGAATAACAGGCGGTCGTCGCCGTAGAACAGGGCCGGAGGCTGGTCGAGTTTCTCGGCGATCGAAATCAGCGAATCCGCAATCTCGCGATCGTCGAGACGGGCGATGTCGAGCAGCTCGCAATTCCCGATGAACCGCGAAAAGCGACTGATGTCTTCGGGGTCGGTGACCACGAGCACGGTGTCGTCATGCATCGACTTGAAGGATCTGAGCATGTTCAGATCGCCTATGAGGACGGCTTTGGCAGCGACCGACATCGATGTGCCTCGAACGAAAAGCCAGTATGTTATCAACGCTCGCGCGAACTTTGTTGCGTTAGTCGAAGGTTTTGCAAAAAAAGTTCGACCCGGGGCAGCAGGCTGAGGCTGCCAGGGTCGCTTCGGGCGCCAATAGCCGATCGGGCGAGACCTCGGCGTCCGGCGTCGTCGGGTCCCGCGATGCGACGTGGCCGGAATTGTGGCGATTGCCCAACTGCCTTATCCTACGCCGCAATCATGCCCTGACGGGCGCATTGGAAAATTCGTCATGAAAGTCACGGTCTTCGGGTCCGGGTACGTCGGACTTGTCAGTGGAGCCTGTCTCGCCGAGGTAGGCAATCAGGTCTTATGCATGGACATCGATACCGCCAGGATCAATCGTTTGAACGACGGGGAGGTTCCCATTTACGAACCCGGGCTGGACGAGTTGATCGCTAGAAACCGGGAAGCGGGGAGAATCAGTTTCACGACGAACGTCGAAGAAGCGGTAAATCACGGGCTGTTTCAGATCATTGCGGTCGGCACCCCGCCCGACGAGGACGGATCCGCCGATTTGCAGCATGTTCTCGCGGTGGCGAGAGACATCGGCAGGCATCTTTCGGAGTTCAAGATCGTGGTCGACAAGTCGACCGTGCCGGTGGGCACCGCCAGCAGGGTACGACAGGCGATCGCAAGCGAACTCGAGCGGCGTAAGCTCGGAGTCGAATTCGACGTGGTGTCAAACCCGGAGTTTTTGAAGGAAGGGGCTGCGATAGACGATTTCATGAAGCCCGATCGGATCATTATCGGCGCGGACAACCCGCGCACGATCGAGTTGCTGCGCATGCTGTACATGCCGTTCAACCGCAATCACGAGCGTATTATTTCGATGGACGTAGCCTCCGCCGAGCTGACGAAGTACGCGGCCAATGCCCTTCTGGCCACCAAGATCAGCTTCATGAACGAGATGGCCAATATCGCCGAGCGCGTGGGCGCCGACATCGAGCGCGTGCGCCAGGGCGTTGGCTCGGATCACCGGATCGGATTTCACTTCATCTACCCGGGCTGCGGATATGGCGGGTCGTGCTTTCCGAAGGATGTTCAGGCGCTGGGCCGGATGGCCCGCGAAATCGGCTACGAACCGCTCATTCTCGATGCCGTGGAAGCGACCAACCGACAGCAAAAGGTAAGGCTGTTCGAGAAAATTCATAGTTTCTACGACGGCGATCTTGGCGGCAAGGTCGTGGCGCTCTGGGGACTCGCGTTCAAACCCCGCACCGACGATATGCGCGAGGCGCCCAGTCGAGTGTTGCTGGAGCGGCTGATCGACGCGGGCGCGCGGGTGCGGGCCTACGATCCGGCCGCTATCGATCAGGCTCGACAGATCTATGCGGACAACCCGGGGCTCGAACTTTGCGATTCTGCCGACGCGGCGATTGACGGAGCCGACGCCCTCGCGGTCGTGACCGAATGGAAGAATTTTTGGAGCCCGGATTTCGACACGCTGGCGAAAACTCTGAATGACCGGGTCATTTTCGATGGCCGCAACCTTTACGATCCCGATACGCTAAAGGCCCACGGTTTGACTTATTTCGGAATCGGCCGAGGCGAACGGCTGGCCTAGGCCAGGTCCGGGTGCCGCGGTCGGCCGGCATTCGATCTCGAGCTTCACCGCATTAGTTGGCCGCAATCGGCTCTTGCGACGCGCACGATAGCCTCAAAGCGTAATTATTTTGCACAATTCAGGCGAACTTCAGCGATTTTGTGGTCAAATCACTAATGATTCGCGTCTATAATTCAGCAACATAGGGAAACTACCTATTAAATGGCTTCAACCGTCGACCTTCCTTATTCTTTCTGCAAGCGCTTTGGCGTGATCGCGGCGCTGTCGCCGGTCACGGGAAAGCTCAAGCTGACACTGAAAAACGGCGCGCCGGCCGACGCCGTGACGGAGGCCCAGCGCCTGCTTGGTATGGCCGACGAAATCGAGGTCGAGTCGGATCTCGAATTCAATCGACTGCTCAGCGCGCATTACGAGAACAACCGCGAGGCGTCGTTCGCCGAGGCCGAGAAAATCGGCGGCGAGCTCAATCTCGACGATGTCGCGCGCGAACTGCAGGAACCCGAGGACCTGCTCGAAAGCGACGACGACGCGCCGATCATTCGCCTGATCAATGCGCTGATCACCGAGGCGATCAAGGAAAACGCCTCCGATATCCACGTCGAGCCGTTCGAATCGCGACTTTCGATCCGCTTCCGCGTCGACGGCGTGCTGCGCGAGGTGCTCGAGCCACCGCGGCAGATTGCGAGCCTGCTGGTTTCGCGAATCAAGGTCATGGCGCAGCTCGACATTGCCGAAAAGCGCTTGCCGCAGGACGGTCGCATTGCACTCAAGGTCGGTAGCCGGCCGGTCGACATCCGCGTCTCGACGCTGCCGTCGGGCCACGGCGAACGCGTCGTCATGCGCCTGCTCGACAAGCAGGCGGGGCGGCTCGATCTCACCCAACTCGGTATGGGTGATGATAACCTTAAACGCCTCAAGGCGATGGTACAAAAGCCGCACGGCATCATCCTTGTCACCGGTCCGACCGGTTCGGGCAAGACGACGACGCTGTACGCGATGCTGTCGGTGCTGAACGACGCGCAGCGCAATATTCTCACCGTCGAGGACCCGGTCGAGTACGACCTCGACGGTATCGGCCAGACACCAGTTAACCCCAAGGTCAACATGACATTCGCGCGCGGCCTGCGCGCGATTCTGCGCCAGGATCCCGATGTCGTGATGGTCGGCGAGATCCGCGACAGCGAAACCGCGCAAATCGCGGTGCAGGCGTCATTGACCGGGCACCTGGTGCTGTCGACGCTGCACACGAACTCGGCCGTCGGCGCGATCACGCGCCTGCAGGACATGGGCGTCGAACCGTTCCTGTTGTCGTCGACGCTGCTCGGCGTGCTGTCGCAGCGGCTCGTGCGTAACCTGTGCCCGGCGTGCAAGAGCGTGACCCAGCTCGACGTCGAGCAGATCAACGGCTTCGAGATCAACCCGGACGACGTAATTTACCAGGCCAACGGCTGCCCCGAATGCCTGCAGGCCGGTTATCGCGGGCGCACCGGGATTTACGAGCTGATCGAGGTCGACGACGCGCTGTCGCCGATGATCCACGACGGCGCCAGCCAGACGGAACTCGAGCATTACTGTCGCGAAAAGAGCCGCAGTCTGCGCGAAGACGGCATCCGTAGAGTCGTCGCCGGCGAAACCACGCTCGACGAGGTCCTGAGGGTTACCCGCGACGGCGGTTAAACGAGAATTATTCCGAAAGCGAATTCGAGATTTTTCTTGTAAACTACTGAATCAATTAGACTTAATCGTATCCAATATCTGACATGCTGAACTTGATTCAAGCAGGAATCATGGAATTCGAGGCGGCCTGATGGCGGCGTTTGCGTACCAGGCAGTCGATCAGGACGGCAAGACGCA
>JBFGQE010000182.1:0-5757 GCA_041564355.1 Gammaproteobacteria bacterium
AAGCCTCTGAAATCAATGGGATAACGGGTTATTTTCGACCGATTTCAGGGCTTGAGCCGGCTTTTTTGGCGCCCGAATCGGGCCGCTTGGGCCGGCTCCATTGCCACCGCGCTCCGCGGGCGCGTTAAACCCCGCTTTTCGACCCCGAAATGGCCATCCCAAGGCAATTTTCGAGCTCCCTGATCGGCTATATTTGCGCCGAATCAATCACTTACCGAGATCCGACCCCGATCGATGCCGATCGATGCCGGACGGGCGATGACGATCGCGAAAATATTTACTATTATCGCAAGCAGTAACTTCGATTCGCGACCGGGAAAAAGCCTTGCTCGATGCGCGACTTTCGACCAAAACTGACCGGAGAACCTGACGGTGGACCCACGAGAAGACCGGTTTCCCAGCTCGACCGTGACGCTTTCGATGCTGATCTCGGAATCGACCTACAAGCTGATCACCGCGATCGAGCGCATCATCCGCTGGTTCAACGTAGCCGTTATCCGCCCGTGCCGGCTGCATTTTCGCTGGCTGCACTGGTAAAGCCCGGCGCCGAGCTGCCCGGCATAGATTCGAGGGCAAACCGGCGTGGTCACCCGGCCCCTTCCCGACCATAGGCCGGCGACTCTGACCCGACTGTTTCGGCCGGCAACCGGGGACAGCAAAACGTGACGCCGGTCCGCTCGCAAGCCACTCGGTCCGCTTTTTTTAGCCGTTCGTCGATCGTCGCGGCGCAATTGGGAAACGCGCCACAAATCATCGGTCGCGAAGCTGCTACACTCATTGGCAAGTTTCAAGTCAGCCGGTTTCGGGAAAAATGATCAACGGTTTCGGCTCCCTCGAGGGGCGCAGCTTCATCATCGGCAGAGAAGGCCACGTGCTCGTGGACGACCCTTCCGTCAGCAAGGAACACGCCGAGCTCAAATTCGTCGGCGGCAAGATCATGCTGCGTGATCTCAATTCGACCAATGGCCTCTTCCTGATCACCGGCAACAAGGCACGTCGTTTCCGCGAGGGTTACGTATTGCCGAGCCACGAGGTATCGATCGGCGCCAAACGCACGACCGTGCAGAGCCTGCTCGATACCGTCTACAGCATGACCCACCAGCCGAAGCTGCGCTGAGCCGACCGCCGGCACACCCCAATTCGGCGCCGGTCGCAAAAATTGCTTTCGGCTGGAAATGACTGTCGCGACCGCGCGCGGTGATCCACGCCGCGCGGAAACTCGTAAAACTGTTATTCGCGAAAGTTTGGTCGACTGGGCGGATAATCGACGCGACCGTTACCGCCCCGGGCAGCGAAACGAGCAGCGACGCTTTTCACACCAACGTTACCGTAGTTCTCCCCAACTGAGTCCCCTCACTCAGTTCTTCCCAAGCTTGGGGCCGGCTCGTCCGGCCCCACTTTTTTTGTTGAGTAGTCGGTTTTCTGCCGCCAGGCAACGGTCACCCGATTACCGGGTCCTTGCCGCACACCGCAATCGCGCCCGTTCGAGAAATCGACACGACCCCGGTCAAAGGTAAACGAAATAATAGAGCGTGATCAGAATCAGCCCGGTACCGATGTTGACCATAAAACCGTTCCTGATCATGTCGCGCACGCTGACGACCCCGGTCGAGTATGCGATCGCGCTCGGAGGAGTGCCAACCGGCATCATGAAGTCGAGCGATACGCCGATCGCCATCAACATCGCGATCGACTCCAGATCGATACCGAGCGTCGTCGAAAGCGGCAACATCAGCGGGATCAGGATCGCGGCCGAGGCGGTATTGCTCGCGACCATCGTCACGAGGATGCCGAAAAAAACCATTGCGGTCAGGGCCAGCAGCAGCGGAATCCCCGCGATCGCGTCCTGCATCTGCCCCGCGAGCCAGCTGTCAATGCCGACCTGGCTCACGGCCGAACCCAGGCTCAAACCCCCGCCGAACAACAGCAGCGTCGGCCACGATATGGCGCCGAGGTCGGATTCGTCGAGCAGGCCGAGCGCAAACAGGGCGATGATCGGGATCAGTGCGACCGTCGACGCCGACAATCCGGTCCACCCGGTCGTGAGCCAGCCGATGACGGTCAGCAGAAATACTGCGAAGATCAGTAATTGAGGCCGTTCGAGCCGGCGCGGTGTAAAGGTGAAGCGGATCCGGTCGATTTCCGGACGGTTGAACAGGAACAGCAGCAACCAGGTAAACAGTAGCGCCAACACGACAAACGGCAGCGCGCGCAGCATCCAGCCGACGAAATCGAGGTTGACGCCGCGCTCGCCGAGATAGCGTGCGGCGATTGCGTTGGGCGGGCTACCGACCAGCGAGCCGATGCCACCGATCGTGGCTGCGTAGGCTACCGCGAGCACCGCACCCCTCGCGAAGCGAGACTGCTTGTGAAACAAGTGGTTTTCCTTCAGCACGATGATCGCGATCGGGATCATGATCGCCGCCGACGCGGTGTTCGACATCCACATCGACAGGAAGGCGGTCACGACCATGAGCCCGAGAACGAAGATCAGCGGCCGGTCGCCGACGCGTGTCAGGATTTCATGCGCGATGCGTTGATCGATGGTGTATTTCTGCATTCCCCGGGCGAGCACGAAGCCGCCGAGAAACAACACGATAACCGGATCGAAATACGGCTCGAAAATCGCGTCGGCGGAAAAATCGCCCAGCGACAGCAGCAGGAATGAACCGACAAGCGCCGAAACGTAAAGCGGCACGGCTTCGGTAACCCACAGGACGACGACCCCGACCAGCGTCGCCGCAACGACGGCCTGGCGCGGATCCGCCAGCGGCCACGACCACCAGGTGAGCAGGAAGCCGCTGGCCGACAGCCCGATTGCCACGATTTTGAATCGCATTCCGGGTTTATCGGCAGTGTTCATCACCGGAAGTCAAGGTAGCCACAAATGGCGTCGTGGGCAGTTTAACTCGCGGCCGGATTTTCGCGACAGCTTCGCTTCACGCCGGCACTAGTGGCGCTTTCCTCCCTTGCGCTTCGACGGCGTCGGCGCGTTTTTCGGCACGAACCGATGCTCCTCGACGAGTTTGAGCAGGTCGAAGGCGCTCAACATGCCGACGACCTTTTGCTCGTGCGTGACGACGACCCGGTGTATGCGGTGATTGCGCATGATCCGCGCGGCGATGCTGGTGTCGTCGTAAAGCGGCACCGTGTAGACCTTCTCGGTCATGACGTGGCTGATCGGCGCCCCGGGCTTGAGGTCATGCGCCAGGTCGGTCGCGGAAATAATCCCGACCGGCTGGCCATCGCTATCGACCACCGGCACCGCGCCGATCGAATTTTTCTCGAGCATCTTGCGTACGTGCTCGACACTATGATGCGGTTGCGCGGTCACCACCGATTTCGTCATCAACTCATCGACCTTGACGCTCATTCGTCCCCCTCGATTGAAATAGCAAGGTTTCAGAATAGTCGGTAGCACCGGATGCCGATTAGATGCAGGTCAACTGACCGATGAATCGGAAAATCCTTCCGGCCGAGTTGACCGCCGAGCTGAACCTGCGCCGATGCTGGCGGATCAGGCCGGCAATCCGGCCTTGCGCAGACCCTCGAGCATGTGTTCGAAATCGGCGGGGTTCAGAATCGAGAAGAGGTTCGACCAGTTCTCGCGCCATTTCGCGACATCGTCGCCGAG
Organism: Gammaproteobacteria bacterium; assembly: GCA_041564355.1. Taxonomy (GTDB): domain Bacteria; phylum Pseudomonadota; class Gammaproteobacteria. The sequence continues at coordinate 3,635 of JBFGQE010000182.1, forward strand.
CGTCGCCACGAGATCGGGCTCGAGCAATGCGTGGAATTCTCGCACCGCGGCCTCGGCCTCGGCGATATGCCCAAGTTGCGCTTCGGCCGCCGCGAGGCAACTGAACTTGCGTAGCAGATCGCTCGACAATCGGGTCAGCATCGCCACCGCTTCGTCGTAGCGGTGGGCGAGGTAATCTGATATGCCCAGTCCGTAAAGACAAGAATCCGGCGCCAGCGGATTGCGCCGCAATGACTCCATGAAATAGGCCGTGCTCTCGTCGTGGCGACCGGTGCACGCGAGCAGGTAACCCTTGAAGCATTGGTGGTGATATTCACCCGGATTGAGCGCAAGCGCCTTTTCGACGTGATACTCGGCCAGATCGAACTGTCCCAGGTGAAAGTAGGCCGAACCGACCGCGTAGTGTGCCCGGCTGTCCCGCTCATCGAGCATCACGGCTTTTTGCCCGAAGTCGAGACTCTGCTGCAAGATCCGACCGTGATCCTCGCCCAGATAGCCCCAATGAAGGTAGATACACACTTTGGATAAGCCGATGAACGCGGCCGCGCAGTTCGGATCGAGTTCAACCGCCTTCTCGTAAAGTCGTCGCGCCTCGAGCAGATCATCTTTCGCCCCCAGTTCGAATGCCCGATTGCCCCGCAGCACCCAGTCGTAAGCCGCGAGATTTTCCGGCGCACGGTTTTGCGTGGCCTGCAATGCCGCATCTTCGATTTCCTCCGCGAGAGTCGAAGTGATGACCCGGGTCACCTCGTCTTCGACCGCAAACAGATCTTCGAGCATGCGGTCGTAGTGCTCGCTCCACAGGTTTTGCCCCGTCACGGCATCGATCAGATCGACCGATATCCGGACTTGCCGGTCGCGCCGCCGGACGGCGCCCTGTACCAGGTAGCGCACGCCGAGTTTGCGGCCAATCTCGCCGATATCGTCCGGCCGCTGTCTGCAGGCGAAGGCGGAGCTCCGGCCGATCACGAACAAGTCGCGGAAACGGGTCAGGCCGTTGATGATGCCGTCGGTCACGCCATCGCTGAAATAATCTTCCTCGATATCGTGACCGCCGTTTTTGAACGGCAGCACCGCAAGCGACGGTTTGGCCGGAAGCTCGATTTCTTCGCCCGAAATGATCGGATCGACCCAGGACGATCGCGTTACAGCAACCGGCTCGTCGAGTGCGTGAATGAAGCGGTAACCACGGCCGTGCACGGTTTTGATGATTTCCTGCCGCCGGCCGCTGTCGCCGAGTGCCTTGCGCAGGTCGCGCAGGCGCGCCGCGAGCGCGGCGTCGGTTACCACCTTGCCCGGCCACAGCACTTCGAGGAGTTCGTCGCGACCGACGACCCGGTCGCGATGCTCGACGAGATAGACCAGCAGGTCGAAGGCCAGCGGCTCGAGGCGTACGGGCGCATCGTCCCGAGATAACTGAAATTGCCCGGTGTCGATCGTGAACTGGTTGAACCGATAGATCACGGATTGACCCATGCCAGCCAGGCTAGCCGGTAATTCTACCGCAAAAGCGCCATTTCTTCGCCGCCCGGCCCGAAGCGAGAATTCGTCAGCCAATCGTCAACAAATCGCCACGCCGTCGTCATGTCCGGGGAGCGCGTTCGCGCCAGAATTCAACCAGCACAATCGCAGGCAACCGGAGGTTAACCCGATGCACACGAAACCCGTCCAATACAGCAGCGACGCAACCACGATTCCAACCGTTTCCACAAGCGGCCTGCGCGGGATGATCGACACGGCCCGGCAGAAATTCACCGCTGTCTGCCGCCGGATCGAGAACCAAAGGGCGATCGCACGGAACAATGCGGCGCGCGCCCTGCAGGCACGACGCCAACAGCAGGATGCGATTCGCGGCTTACCGCTCGCGGAAAAACAGCGCCTCGGACTACACCACCTGGTCGATTGAGGCAGCGGTGCCTCGCCGGCAATTTCTTCGACAATCGACCCGGTCGCTGCCAGCGCCGCTGGCGACCGGGTCGGGGATCGCTTCGAGCCCACGCGATGCCGAAACCGGTAATCAGCCTCGTGCGGAATCGATGCTCCAGATGCCGCCGCCGCGGCAGGCGATGTAGAGAAAGGCGAAGGAATACAGTATCGCCAGGTCGCCGCCGTTTAGGATCGGG
>JBFGQE010000183.1:0-5716 GCA_041564355.1 Gammaproteobacteria bacterium
GCGCGACTATATGACCGACGCGGGCCTCGGCGAATCCGACCTGGCCCAGCTCGAACGCTGCTTCGAGTTGCGCGAGACCGTCGAGCGCTGGCACGGCAAATAGCGACGAATTTAAGGGGACAGAATTTCGGGGACAGTTTACTTAAATCTGCAGTGCAGAAATAAGTAAACTGTCCCCTTAATAACGCGCCCCTCGCCAATCATTCGAAGTCATCTACGTAGATAAGGGGGACATATTTATTTTCTCCGGCTGGTTTTTTCGGAAAAAATCTACGCGTCCGCTTCTATACTCATGCATACCAGGCTGTACTCCCGGGCTTTAGATGACCACGCACAACGACGCACTCGAGGAACTCAACCGGCTCGTCCCGCTGGAAGACAAGCTGAAGGCGACCCACCGCTCCATGTCCGAACTGTTCCCGTTTATCGTTCGCATTGCGATCGCGATTTACGACCCCGAGACGAGCGTACTGAAGACTTACCTGCACAGTAGCGGAGAGGACAATCCGCTCGATCACTACAGTGCCCTGATCGACGATGCCCCGTCGCTGAAGGAGATATTGAAAACGGGTTCGCCGAGGGTCATCAACAACATGCTCACCTTCGAAGGCGGAAGCAGCGAGCATTCGCGGCGGCTGGGCCGCTACGGTTACGCGGCGAGCTATACCATGCCGATGTTCAACAATGGCGTCTTCTTCGGCTTCATATTTTTCAATTCGGACAAGAAGGACGTCTTCGACGACAACACCCTGCGCCAGATCGACACCTACGGTCACTTGATCTCGCTGATGGTGATTAATGAAATCACCTCGATTCGAGTGTTGAGCGCCGCGATAAAAACCACCGGCAGAATTACCCACATCCGCGACCCGGAGACGGGCAGTCACCTCGATCGAATGTCTCGCTACTGCCGGCTGATTGCCAATTCCATTGCCGATCAATACCAGCTCGACGACGCGTACATCGAGCACCTGTTCATGTTCTCGCCGCTGCACGATATCGGCAAGATCGGTATTCCCGACGATATCCTGCTCAAACCCGACGGGCTGAACGATAGCGAAGCCGAGGTCATGCACACCCACGCCGAGCTCGGTAAAAGAATGGTGGACGAGATCCTGGCCAACTTCGGGCTCGAGAATATCGAGCACGTCGACATGTTGCGCAACATTGCCGAGTTCCATCATGAATCCGTCAACGGCAAGGGGTATCCGGCCGGCATGAAAGGCGAACAAATTCCGCTCGAGGCGCGTATTGTCGCGGTCGCGGACGTGTTCGACGCCCTGACCAGCGCGAGACCCTACAAGGACGCCTGGTCGAACGAAGATGCGATCGACGAACTGAAAAGACTGGCCGGTGAAAAACTCGATCGCGATTGCGTGGACGCGCTGATCCGAAACCTGGAACAAGTGGAACAAATCCAGCAGCAATTCCGCGAAGATGTGTACGGCTAGCCGGCTGCCCCGGCCGGCAGGAAACTCAGGGGACAGTTTACTTAATTATGCACTGCAGAATTAAGTAAACTGTCCCCTTAATTACGGATAGCTATCGACATTGAAGCGAAAGAGCCGAACAATCTACCGGTAACAACTACAATCCATTAATGACAATAGATTTCCGAGTCGTAACCAGAGCGGCCCGGATTAACGACGAAGCGGCCTGTCGCACGTGCTGAAGAACTTTTTACCAATCATCGTATTATTGATCGGGTCTTACTACGGCTACCAGTGGTACCCGTTCCTGCCCGCGTCCGCGTCGATCGGGATTACCTACCTGATCTACATGCTGGCGCTCATCACCGCCGCGCTGGGCTTTCGCTTCGGCCGCAGCACGGTCTTCTTCTATGCCCTGCTGATACTGGTCGCAAACCTGGCCCTGCGCCTGGACTGGGCCACCGGCGAGCTGGCCTACGCGCTGCTGTCCGCGGTCATGCCGCTGCTGCTGGTGGCGCTAACCGTTTTGCCATACCGGGGCATTCTCAGTATCAAGACGATCCCCGCTTACGCGGTATCGCTCGCGGCGGTGGTGTTCGTCATCGCCGTATCGACCCTGTCACCGGCCTGGGCCAACTGGCTGCTGCTCGCCGACTGGGTGCCGGGCCGGTACTTCGACTGGACCGGGCAATCGCAAACGGTGCTGATCGTCACCTTCGCCGCGCTCTATATCATGCTGACGCTGGCCGCGTTGAAACCGTCGCTACACCTGGCCGCGGGGTTCGGGGTGTTGTTGATGCTGGCCGTGCAGCTGCATTTCGGCAAGCAGGAGGTTTCGCTGAACGTGTTCGGCGGCGTGGCCCTGTTGATGTGCCTGTACGCCATCATGCAGGAGACCTGGCGCATGGCCTACCTGGACGAGTTGACCGGTTTGCCGGGCCGACGGGCGCTCTCCGAAAAGTTCCAGGGTCTCGGCAGCAACTATACGCTGGCCATGCTCGACGTCGATCACTTCAAGCAATTCAACGATAACTTCGGCCACGATGCGGGCGACGCCGTGCTGCGCATGATCGCGGCGAAAATGAGCAAGGTGCAGGGCGGCGGCTCGCCGTATCGCTACGGCGGCGAAGAGTTTACGATCGTCTTCAACGGCAAGAAAAAAGGAGAGGTCGCGCGCCATCTCGATCACCTGCGCGCGGACATTGCCGGGAAGGCCTTCGTCATCCGGCACAAGGCGAGGCGGGATAGCGACAAGGCGGCCGGGGCAAGCGCGAACAAAACGATCAAGATCACCGTGTCCATCGGCTTTGCCGACTCGAACAGCAAAGAGGCGTCGCCGTGGGACGTGCTGAAACGCGCGGACAAGGCGCTCTACCGCGCCAAGGGCAAGGGACGCAACTGCATCAGCGAGTAACCTTAATCAAGGTAGCAGCCAACTTAATTCTGCATCGCAAAATAAGTTAACGGGCAGCGAAACCCACCCAAAAGCTGGTAGCTACGGTGACAGAAAACTAACCCTGAATCGACGATAACGGTTGCCCCGCTCTCGATGTCGGTTTCAACCGGCCCGGGCGGCGATGCTGCTGAACTTCTTGCGGTAGATGGCGGGCGTTAGCCCGGCCTTGCGCTTGAAAATGCGGCGAAACGACGAAGGATCCTCGTAGCCGACCGAACTGCTGATCGCCTCGATACTGTCGGCGCCCGACTCGAGCATGAGCTTCGCGGCCTCGATCCGAATGCCCTGCACGTAATCGATCGGCTGGTACCCGGTCGCGGCGCGAAACCGGCGCGAGAAGGTGCGCGGGTTCAGGCCGGATCGGGCCACCATTTCGGAGACCGGGTTGGCGCGGCGGTAGTTTTCCTCGATCCACGACTGGCAGTCCCGCACCACGGCGTCGTCGTGCTGTGTATTGCAGGTCATCGAGGAAAACGGCATCTGCCCGTCCTCGTGACGCACCAGCAGGTACACCCTGGCGGTGTTGAGTGCCGGGGTCAGGCCGCAGAAGCGCTCGACCAGGTAGATCGCAAGATCCTGCCACGAGGTCACGCCCCCCGAAGACACCACGCGGTTTTTCTCCGCGCTCAGATTCAGGATCGCATTCGGCACCATGGTCACCTGCGGGAAATACTTGCGGAACATCTCCTGGTAGGCCCAGTGGGACGAGACTTCGTAGCCATTTAGTAAACCGGTCTCGGCGAGCACGGTCGAGCCCGAACAGACCGAGCACAGCAGCGCGTCGCGCGCGTGCATGCGCCTCAGCCACTGGATCTCGGGCGCGTACTTGCCAATCGGCGATTCGTTTACCGGCGTGTACATATCGCAAACGATCACCGCGTCCGCCCGCTCGATGTCGTCGATGGCAACCTGCGGCTGGACCGGGATACCGCTCAGGCAAACGAACGGCTCCGTGGAGCGCGCGACGATTCTGACGTCGAGCAAACTTTCCTCGAGGCTGCCTCCCAGCATTTCCTCGTAGTCGGGGCCAACGTTGCCGAGCACGTCGTAGAGACCGTACAGCACGCTCGCCGTCGTATCCTTCGATGCCAGCAGGCAGATCAGCGGTTTACTCATGCAGTCGACTCCCGTTGCCGAAACAGGGTTGTCCAATATGCCACGTTATTGTGAGTTATGCCATTATTGCTGTCCGATTTGCCCCTGTTTTGCGTTTTTTGCCAATTGTGGTGGGTTGTCGTGTCTCTACAATGGTCTGACACCAATAACAAAATACGAGGGGATCTCAAATGAAGAATCTGGCAGAGGCATTATCGCCGCAGGTAGAAGGGGAAGTCCTGGCGCCGGGCGACGCCGGCTACGAAGAGGCTCGCTCGATCTGGAACGCGATGATCGATCGCAAGCCCGCGCTCATTGTGCGTTGCCGCAATAACCGCGACGTCGCCAATACCCTGTTGTTCGCGCGACAACACGATTACCCGGTCTCGATTCGGGGCGGCGGGCACAACGTTGCCGGTCACGCGGTGTGCGATGACGGTATCATGATCGACCTCAGCGGCATGCGCGACGTTTCCGTCGATGCCGAGGCGCGAACCGCGCGGGTCGCCGGCGGTGCCACCTGGGGCAACGTCGACGCCGCGACCCAGGCGCACGGGCTCGCCACGCCCGGGGGCCTGATCTCGGATACCGGGGTCGCGGGACTGACCCTGTCGGGCGGCATCGGCTGGCTCAGGGGCCGCCACGGGCTCTGCATCGACAACATGCTGTCGGTCGAAATCGTCACCGCCGACGGCGAAATCCGCCGCGCCAGCGAAACCGAGAACGCCGATCTCTTCTGGGCGGTACGCGGCGGCGGCGGCAACTTCGGCGTGATCACCGAGTTCGAGTTCCGCCTGCACCCGCTCGGCCCCGAGGTCATGTTCTGTGCGCCCATCTACGCGCTCGAATGCGGCGCCGAACCGATCCGCTTCTGGCGCGATTTTCTCGCCGACAAGAGCGACCGCATCGGCTCGCTGTTGGAGTTCTCCACGGTGGCCGAGAGCGAGGATTTCCCGCCCGAGTCCTGGGGCAAGCAGGTCTACACGATGGCGGCGGTTTACGCCGGCGATGCCGAGGAAGGCGAGCGGGTGATGCAACCGCTGCGTGAGCTCGCGCCGATGGTCACCGATTTTTCCGGCCGCCTGCCCTACTGCGAGCTGCAGAAACTGTTCGACGAGTTGATGCCGGCCGGGCAATTCCGCTGTTACTGGAAATCGCTTTACCTGAACGAGCTGTCGGACCAGGTGATCGACGAGACGCTCGAAGGCTTCACCAGCGTGCCTTCGCCCAACACGCTGTCGTCGATCTGGAATTTCGGCGGCGCGACCGCCGAGGTGGCCGCCGAGGCGACCGCGTTCGGCGACCGCTCGATGCCTTGGATGTACTCGATCGACTCGGTCTGGGAAGGCGCGGAAAACGACGCGGCCAACATCGGCTGGACGCGCGACCTGTGGGATAGCATGCAGCGCTACTCGCACAAGGGTCGCATGTACCTGAACTTTCCCGGGCAGGGCGAGGAAGGCGAAAAACTGCTGCAGGATACCTTCGGCGATAACTACGGACGCCTGCGCGAGATCAAGGCGAAGTACGACCCGGAAAACCGCTTCCGCTTCAACCAGAATATTCGCCCGGCGGCGTAACGGGAGCAACCCATGACCGCTCCTGCCAGCGAGGTAACCGTGGGCGTCATCGGGCTCGGCCTGATGGGCAGCGCCCTGGCCGATGCGTTGCTGACGCGGGGATTCGATTTGTAAATTAAGGGGACAGTTTACTTAATTCTGCACTGCAATATTAC
>JBFGQE010000184.1:0-5683 GCA_041564355.1 Gammaproteobacteria bacterium
GACCCGCGACACGCTGCAAGCGCGCAATTTTCCGGGACATCGAGTGGCTCATCTGGTCGTCTTCTGTCTGATTGATGTTCAATGACTACCCATCAGTTATAGACCAGAAAAAGGGTTAGCCGGCAATTTTCCCGCTTGCGCGGGCGACCGTCGATAACGATTCAGTTTTTACTGGCCTGTTTCGCCGTCTGCCACGGCCATTGCCCTTCGACCTCGAAGTGCAGCGTGAAACCAAGGAACGTGCGGATCAGGATAATCAGACCGAGGATGATGACGTTGGTCAGGGTATCGGCGACGATGACCGTGCGAATAATGTCTCCGGCGATGAGAAACTCGAGGCCGAGAATGATCGAACGCCCCATTTGACGCCGAAGCGCGCCGTACGCGACGCCTTCTGCTTCTTTGTAGAAATGCGTCAGAAAGCGATACGATGCCACCGTTGTGCCTGCGATGATAACCAGGACCCCCACGGTCTCGATCCCGTAACCTGCGACTGAAATCAGCTCTTTGAATTCCATAGTGTTGGTAACCCGTAAAAATTTCGCAACAGTATATCGATTTCAGCCGTGCGGTTGGTCGAAAATGAACTGCCATCCGGCCCCTGGAGTTGTCGCCGAGAAAAAACCCCGCACTTCTGCAAGTAGCGGGGCAAGAATGGCATCACCGGGTCCTGTCGATTTTTGGGAAGCGGAGACCCGGCAACGTTCACAGCATAAATAACCCTGGCGTAAATCGATGTGATGCGATTCGCATTGAGGTGTTCGAATCGTTCAAAGACCCGATTATCCGGGGTCAAGGCCCCGGACCGGGAATGGCCTAATCCTCAATAAGTATCAAATAACGATACCCGGGCGATCGAATAGCGATCCGATTCAGCCTCAAGTTGAAAATAAGGATTGTTTCGATCAATCTTGTTCCCGGGCGCTACCCACGAAGGCAGCGAAAAAACAAAATCGACTAATTAAGGAAAAGAGCAATGAAACCCTCGCAATACGTCCGGGGAACGGTTCTGACACTTGCCGTCGTTCTTCTCTCCGCCTGCGGCAGCAGCGGTAGCGACGCTGAAGAAGAGGTCCTGATCAGCGCCGCCTGGCGATGCGCGATCACCGTTCCCGACAGAGTGTTTGTCCTGCCGCCTCAGCCTCCTGCAAACTGCGAGTCCGCACCGATCAGCGGCGCCAGTTTGCAGACAGATCAGCGAAACATCCACTTGTCCGGAAGTTCCTTCGAACCCGAGTCCGATAATTGCTCGGCGCACATCGATCCTTTCGTTCTGTGCCTCCCCTTTGTGCCGGGCAGTTACACGGTAAGCTGGATTAACGAGACAACCAATGCGAGCGGAACCGCCTCGCGTGGATACGGTAATATCGGAACCGGGTTTGCCAACGTGGTTAACTGGAATACCTACAACGCCACTGCGGTGACGCTGCAAAGCGCGGACCCGAAAGGCATCGCGCTGCAGATGGGGGGGAATACCATTCGCGTGACGGCGACGAACTTGGGTGCGCGGGGAGAGGCCGTGGTTACGATCAACCGTGTCGTCGACGTCACGCCGCCCACCGTGCACAGCGTCGTGCCGAAGGACGGGGCGACAGACGCCTCGAGCATCAGAGTCGAAATCCTGTTCAGCGAGCAGATCGACCCGGCGAGCGTCGTCACCGCGCTGAGTGTCGTCGACGATAATGCCCAAGCGGTCTCGGGAACGAGCGAATACGACCCGCTCAAGCTGAAACTGACCTGGCGACCCGATGCGCCGCTAAGCCCGGCCACGACCCACACGGCAACGCTCGACGGGATTACGGACCTCGCGCCGAACGTGATGCTCGATCCGTACCAGTGGTCGTTCACCACGCGGCCCTGAAATAGCGGCGCATAATCCGGGGACGCAATTCCGGTTGCCGATTCGGCTAGCGCTTGAAGGTCACCGCTGCGTTCAGGTGGGTGGGGGCGGACAATGAATTCGTAATCAGGCAGACCGCCTCGGCTTTTTCCAGCAGCCGCTGGGCCTTTGCTTCGTTCGCGCCCTGCGACACATAAAGCGCCGCATCGACGTTAAATCGCGTGAACTTCGTCATGCCTTCGACGCGTTCGAGCGTGCCCTCGACTTCGCATTCCAGCGATATCCAGGGCAGACCGGAAGCCCCGGCGACGCCCCTGAAGCTCAGGATAAAACAGTCCGCGACCGCCGCTACGAGTAACGCTTCCGGTGACCAACGATCTCCGGGGCCGTCGAACTCCGCCGGTGGCGCCGACAGCAAAGGGGCGACTCCCGCGCTGGTAAGATAGACGTCCCCCTCCGATTCGGCGCCCGCCGCGACTCGGTAATGATGCGGGTATTCCTGCATCGTGCCGCTTATTTTTTCGCTTTCGGCTTTGCCCGGGGTTTCGATTTCGGCTTCGCTTTCGGCCTCGATTTCGGTTTTGCTTTAGGTCTCGATTTCGGCTTCGCTTTCTGCTGCTGTTTCTTTTTCAGCTCCGCCTTGCGCTGCTTCTCCTTCTTGAGCTTTTCCTTGCGCAACTTTTCTTTCTTCAGCTTTGCTTTTTTTAGTTTCTCCTTGCGCTGCTTTTCTTTTCTGAGCTTCTCTTTTCTCAGCTTCTCCTTACGCTGCTTTTCTTTCTTCAGCTTTGCCTTTCTGAGCTTCTCCTTGCGTTGTTTCTCTTTTTTGAGCTTCTCTTTTCTCAGCTTCTCCTTACGCTGCTTTTCTTTCTTCAGCTTTGCCTTTCTGAGCTTTTCCTCGCGCAGCTTTGCCTTCTTCAGGGCTGCTTTCTGCCGATCGCCCTTGCCGCTGCTTTTAGCTCGGGTCGCTTTCTTCGCTGCGGCTTTCTTCGGTGACGCTTGTTTGCGGCTTGCCGTGGCGGGTGCGGCTTTGCGCGCGGTGGAAGCGGGATTGGCCAGCAGTGCTTTGGCCGCGTTAATCGTCCTGCCCGCCCGAACGGCGCCAAATCCCGGGACGCGGGAAAGACTTGCGACGGTACTGTTGGCGACGTCGCTCACGGTCTTGAAACCGTTTTCACCGAGAATCTTCGCGGTCTGAGGGCCGACGCCCGGGATTTTGCCAATTGCTGCTGCCATCTCTATATACCCCGGTTCGTCGTCGATTAAGGGCTTGTTATTAAAAGTGTTTTCGCAGCGGCCCAGTTGATTCAGGTCAAGATTAGGCCGATCAGGCGATAATGATGCATTATTGACATCTCCTGGAACCAGCAGATAGCAATGCAGCAGCAAACCAGGGCAAGAGGAGATTAATATGAGCGCACCCGTTTATCTCGATTACAACGCGACCACGCCGGTCGCTCCCGAAGTCGCGGACGCGATCGAACCTTTCCTGCGAGTTCATTACGGTAATCCTTCGTCCAGCCATGTATATGGGCGCACCGCCCAGCAGGCCGTGCAGACGTCCCGCGAACAGGTGGCTGCCCTGATCGGCGCCGAAGCCGACGAGATCGTATTCACCGGATGCGCGACCGAGGCCAATAATCTCGCCATACGCGGTGTCGCCAGGGCGCTGCGCGAGCGCGGGCGGCACATCGTCACCAGCGCGGTCGAACACCCCGCGGTCGAGCAACCGTTTCGCCGCCTGGGCGAAGACGGCTGGGACGTCACCGTGCTTGCGGTCGATGAAACCGGACGGGTCGACCCGGCCCGCCTCGCCGACGCGCTGCGTGACGACACGGTGCTGGTGTCGATCATGCACGCCAACAACGAGGTCGGCACGATTCAGCCGATCGAAGAGATCGCGGCCATCACCCGGCCGCGCGGCATCCTGCTGCACACCGACGCCGCGCAATCCGTGGCCAAGATCCCGGTCTCGGTCGACGCGCTCGGTGTCGACCTGCTGACCCTGGCGGGGCATAAATTTTACGCGACCAAGGGTGTCGGGGCGCTGTACCTGCGCCGCGGTACGCCGCTGCAGCCGGTGTTGGTCGGCGCCGGCCACGAGGCGGGATTGCGCCCGGGCACGGAGAACGTACCGGCCATCGCGGGTCTCGGCGAGGCGGCCCGCATCGCTGCACAACTCGATCCCGGGCATCGCGAGCAGTTGCGCGAGCTGCGCGACCGGCTGCACGCGCTGCTGGCCGAGGCGATCCCGGGCATCCTGCTCAACGGCCATCCCGAGCACCGCCTGCCGAACACGCTGAACCTGTCCTTCCCGGGCAAGGAGGGCCGCGCCATCCTCGAGCAGGCCGCGGCCGACGTGGCCGCTTCGCTGGGCTCGGCCTGCCACGAGGATGACGCCAGGGTAAGCGACGTGCTCGGCGCGATGGGAATTCAGGCCGATCGCGCGCGCGGCGCGGTGCGCCTGTCCCTCGGCACACCCACCACCGGCGCGGAGATCGAGCGCGCGGCGCAAGCGCTGGTCGCCGCGTGGCAGAGATAATTAAGCGAAAATGATGCACACAGCGCTCCGGGTCCAGCTCGATCATCGAGCGCAGTTCCTTTTTAGCTGTCGATTTCGGCTGCTGTCAGACGCCTTGAAAAGTTTTCGATCGTTTTCAAAAACCGACGGCGGCGGGGTGAGCGGCCGTGTGCGTTCAGGTATGCTAGTCGTCAAAACCAATCCGACCATGCAGGGGGTCGTCCTCCACCAATGACAACCGACGATTATAAGCGCAAGCTGACCGCGATCTTGTACGCCGACATTGCAGGCTACTCGCGGCTGACCGGTGACGACGAGGAAGGCACGCATCGCCGCGTCATGGAAATCCTGGATCATGCGAGCGAGCAGATCAAGAACGATGGCGGCACCGTGCTGCGTTTCGCGGGGGATGCGATCCTCGCCGAATTTTCCAGCGCCGTGACCGCGGTCAAGTGCGCGGTCACGATCCAGAACGAATTTAACCGGCGCAACCAGCCGCTCGATGACGAGCGAAAGGCCCGCATTCGGATCGGCATCAATATTGGTGATGTCATCGAGGATCGCGGTGAAGTCTACGGTGACGGCGTCAACCTCGCGGCCCGACTCGAAGCCAGCGCGGCGGAAGGCGGCATCTGTATCTCGGCCGCCGTTTTCGAACAAGTCCAGGGAAAGCAGGAGGCGGTTTTCATCGATGGCGGCGAACAGCGCTTCAACAATATCGAGCGCCCGGTGCGGGTTTACCGCTGGGATCCGGAAACCGCCCGCTCGGTCGCCAACGAGATGAAGCCATCGAGCGCATCGGACAAGCCCTCGATCGCGGTGCTGGCCCTGACCAACATGAACCGGGATCCCGACCTCGATTTCATCGGCGACGGCATCACCGAGGATCTGATTACCGCGCTGTCGAAGATTCGCTCGTTCAAGGTTATCTCTCGCGAAAGCACCTTCTCTTACAAGGGAAGCGCAATCGACGTCCGCCAGGTGGCGAAAGAGCTCGGCGTTCGCTTCGTGCTCGAGGGCAGCGTGCGCAAGGCGGGCAACCGGGTACGCATCACCGTGCAGTTGATCGACGCCGAAACCGGCCACCACGTCTGGGCGGAGCGCTACGATCGCGAGATGGAAGACATCTTCGACCTGCAGGATGAAATGGTGCGCGTCATCGCCTCGGCGCTCGAACCCGAGCTGAATGCCTTCGAGCGCGAAAGGGCGGTAAGCAAGCCTCCCGAGAACCTCGATGCCTGGGAACTGTACCAGCGAGCGCTGTGGCACATGTGGACCTACGAGACGGAAAACATCCGCACCGCGCTGGACCTGTTCCGGCAGGC
>JBFGQE010000185.1:0-5617 GCA_041564355.1 Gammaproteobacteria bacterium
ACGGGTAGAAGTCGACAGCGCCGATGATTTTCCGCTGGTGCTGTGCGTCATGAACGGTGGCCTGTACCTGACCGGGCAATTGCTGCGCTACTGGGATTTCCCGCTGACCCTGGACTACGTGCACGCGACTCGCTACCGGCTTGCGACGCTGGGCAAGGATGTGTTGTGGAAAGCTTACCCGCAGAACGAGATACGCGATCGCAACGTGATCATCGTCGACGATATTTTCGACCAGGGTTACACCCTCGAAGAAGTGAAGTCCTACTGCCTCAAGCACGGCGCGAAGAAATGTATCAGTGTGTTTCTGATTCGCAAGACCCATCAGCGTAAGAAAGCCGATATCCAGCCGGATTTTGTCGGCCTCGAATGCGGGGACTGTTACGTTTACGGTGCCGGCATGGATCTGAACGGGCATTTTCGCAACCTGTCGAGCATTCACGCGCTGCCCGAAAAGGTCGTCTGATGCTGGCCATCATCGGCGGTAGCGGTCTCTACACTCCGGGCCAGGATTTTATCCTCGGCGACAGCGTCGAAAGGGCAACCCCGTATGGCGAAACCTCGGCCGAGATATTGATCGGCGAGTGGCAGGGTCATCCCATCGTTTTTCTGTCGCGCCACGGAGCGACGCATGAAATTCCCCCGCACCGGGTCAATTATCGCGCCAATATCTGGGGGCTGAAACAGCAGGGCGTGACCCGGATCGTCGCGGTCAACGCGGTGGGTGGAATCAGCGAGGCGATGTCGCCGCGCTCGCTGGTGCTGCCCGATCAGATCATCGATTACACTTCGGCGCGGGAACACAGTTTCTTCAACGGCGGCGAAGAGGGCGTGCAGCACACCGATTTCAGCACGCCCTACAGCGCGCGGATGCGCGCACTGTTGCGCCAGGTCGCCGCACGCACGGGGCAAACATTGATCGATGGTGCGACCTATGCCTGTACCAACGGTCCGCGCTTCGAAACCGCCGCGGAGATCGCACGCCTGCGCAACGACGGCTGCGATATCGTGGGTATGACCGCGATGCCCGAAGCGATACTCGCCCGCGAGATCGAAATCGAATATGCCAGCATTGCGCTGGTAGTGAACTGGGCCGCGGGCATTAACGAGGGACTGGTCGGCATGCCGGAAATACTGGAAAACCTGGAACAGGGTATGCACCTGATTAGACCGTTGCTGCTCGCCGCGGCCGGGGAAACCGACGCATGAACTACTGCAGCCAGTGCGGCCAACCGGTCACCCTGAAGATCCCGGTCGATGACAACCGCGAGCGTTTCGTGTGCGATAACTGTGGCTATGTGCACTACCAGAATCCGAACAACGTGTGCGGCGCCATCCTGACGCGCGGCGAGCGGGTGTTGCTGTGCAAGCGCGCGATCGAGCCACGCTACGGGAGATGGACCCTGCCCGCCGGCTTCATGGAAAACAATGAAACCGTAGCCGAGGCGGCCGCGCGCGAAGCGATGGAGGAAGCCAATGCCATCGCGGGGCCGCTGAGCCTGTTCGGAATATTCAGCATGCCTTACATCTCGCAGGTGTACCTGATGTTCCACGGCGAGCTGGTCAGCGAGGACATCGCCGCCGGGGTCGAAAGCCTGGAGGTCGGCCTGTTTACGCAGCAGGAAATTCCATGGGATGAGCTGGCTTTTCCGGTGGTGACGCATAGCCTCAACCTTTATTACGAGCACGGCGCCGGCAAGGTGCACCACGCCTGGTTCAGTCGCGACGCCAAGCGCAATGTCGAGCTGCACATGATCGACTGACCCGGCCGCGCCGCCTGCGCAGGGTTGCGGCCCGTGTCGATGGTTGAATCCGCGAGACTCGACGAGCCTCTTGAAGGCTGGCGGGATGCGAGTCTAGACCAGCGAAATGTCGGTAAACTCCGAAACGACCGACTGGTTGCGACCGTTGTTCTTGGCCTCGTAGAGGGCGATGTCCGCGCGTTTGATCAGTTCACTGATGTTTTCACCCCTGACGATGGCCGCGCAACCGAGGCTAGCGGTAATCTTCTGGTTTGCTTCGAAGTCGGTATTCGCGACCAGTTGTCGGATAGTCTCGGCAATCGGCAGCAGGTCTTCTTCCTCGATCGTGGTGCAGCAAATCAGGAATTCCTCGCCGCCCCAGCGCGCGATAAAGTCGCTGGTGCGTATCGCGCCGCCGAACAGTGCGGCGAGTTTTTTCAGCACGCGATCGCCGGCGTCGTGGCCGTGGGTATCGTTGATCTGCTTGAAGTGGTCGATGTCGAGCATGATGATGCCGAAGCGCTGGTTGTGACGCTCGAAGCGCGAATATTCCTTGTGCAGAATCTGGTTCATGTGGGTGCGGTTGGAAAGCCCGGTCAGGCTGTCGGTCAGCGCCATCCGCGTGAGCTCGCTATTATCCTCGAGCAGTTCCTTCTGCGTGTCCAGCAGGGATTCGGTGCGCTCGTAAATTTTCTGTTCGAGATAGTCGTTCATATCCTGTAGCTGTCCCGACAGTTTACGTCCGTACCAGATCGCGATGCAGGTCACGCTGAGACTGACCAGCACTGCGACCACCGAGAATATCGCGATCTGCGAGCGACTGCGCTCGGCATCGCTGTTCGCCATCAGCATGGCTTTTTGCGCATCCATGCGTTGTGCCTGGGTCAGTTCGGCCAGGTGCGACAGCAGCGGCGCGGTTTTGGGCAGTACCTCCTGGAGCAGAATATTGCTGGCTTCGTCGCGGCTGCCGTTGAGAAAAAGTACCGACACCTGACGGTTCAAATCCACGATATCGCGATCGAGGCGATCGATTGCCTGCATGATTTCCTGTTCGCGGGGTGCAAGCAACGGGGTAAGCCTCTCCCGCGTTTCCTTGTAGGCGCCACTCAACCGATTGAAATTGGGCCAGGCCTCGGCCTCGATAAAATCCTCGTCATGCAGCAGCATCGACTGCATGAAACGCGTGCGGCTGTGAATGATCGTCGACAGTTCGTTGATCAGGTTGATCTTGTCCAGCTGTTGCACAACCTGGCGATTAATTTCGTCGCGATTGCCGCTGCTCGCCTGAAATGCGATCAGCGCGAGGATCACCATCAACAGGATGACGATAGCGAAACCGGTGATGAGTAAACGGGTTGGGTGCATTAAGCAAGTCGTTCGCCGGGTTGGGCGCTACCTGTCTGGCCTCGAGCGGGTGTCATTTAACTGATAATCGGATCGAAGCGCAAATTTTTTGCTGAACTTCATCGATATTGTGGTAAACCACGCCGTGTCGGTCGCTGTTTAGCATGGTAATGGTCTTGTTTTCCGCGGAAATGACCTTGTCGAGCCTCTTGATGCTGGACGGGGCTACCACCGGGTCTCGATCTGACTGGAAAAGGTAGACATCTGCATTGATCGTGAGCTTATCGTCGGTTAAATGTTCGATAAGTTGCTGTAGCTGGTAAAGCGCCCGCACCGGGATATGCTGGTAATTTATCTCCGGATTCTCCGGCTTGTTGAGACGAAACGGTACCAGGCCTTCCGCGTTGACCCAGCTCACCAGTTTGTTCGCGTGGTGCAGCAACGGCACGAAGATCATGTTCTTGTTGCGAAAATGCACCGGCGCCGACACGCTCGTCACCGATCTGACTTTCTTTTGCGGGTGGTTCGATGCCTGCAGCAGCGCAAGCAGCCCTCCGGTGGAAAACCCGACCAGGTGCACGTCCTGGCTGTAGGCCTTGAGAATCTCGTAGCCGCGTTCCACCGACGCGGCCCAGTCGTGCCAGTCCCGGCTGCGCAGGTCCCAGGGTGAAGTGCCGTGCCCCTTGAGCCTGACCCCGAGCACGTGATAACCCTCGCCATGCAGGCGCTCGCCGAGACCGCGCATTTCCTCCGGCCCGGCAAGAAATCCGTGGATCAGCAGCACGCCAGTCGCGTTTTCCTGCGTGGATTTAAGAAAAAACCAGTTTGGATCGGCGGTTTGCGTTTGTTGCGAATTGATTTCCCGGTAGCGCTCGCGCACGAAGCGCTTGCGATCCCACTCCAGCGCCAGCAGCTGATCGTTGAAGCGGTAATCGGCAATTTCGCGCGGGCCGAGGTCGTTGGCCCTCGCCATCGCCTGGTCGACGATACGGGTAATGTAGGCCAGCGGGCTAACTTCATTCGCGTAAACGCTGATCAGATTCTCGGTACGCACCTCGTCGATCTCGAAATCGTGAATCAGTTTCTGGTCCAGCACGTAGTTGCCATCGGCCACGTGCACCAGCTCCAGTTGTTCCGCGGTGCGCAGGAACTGGTCGAGACGGCTGCTGCCCTTGCTGATGATCGCGCCGTATTCCTCCGGGTTGCACAGGCTGCGATGCAGTCGGTATTTCGATTCCTGGAGTAACTTGATACTGAGGTACAGCATCTTGTGGAAGCTGCTGCATTCGATCTGGCGCAGGCCCCGATCGAACAGTTTGAGGATTATCGTCGACGCGATATGGCTCAGGTTGATCGTCACCGCTTCATACATCGAGCGCATGTAATCATCGCGCACGCGACTGGATTTGGCGCGCATGCCGGCGGCGTGAATGCGTCCGCCCCAGTGACCATCTCGAGGTTTCAGCGCGAACAGTTCGTCCAGCGAATCAAAACTGTGCACGACATTCGGTAGCAGGCGCCTTTCCCACCAGCGCCAGTAATCACCGGCGATGATCGGCTGCGAAAAGCGGATATCCATATCGGTATGTTTGAACAACAGGTTGCCCTCGATGATCAGTTCCTCGGCAAATCGCTTGTTGATTCCCTTGTTAAACAGACGGGCGGCCTGGTAAAGGATATTGTCGCTCACCCGAATCGGGTAAAAGGTAATGTTGCTCGGTACGATCACGGTCGGCTTGATCGCCTTGCGCATCAGTGCGTCGCTGTCTTCGAAACCGAGTTGCTCGGCCCAGCGCTCGATGCGGTCCATACGACCGTGAGCGAAATCCTGCAGCAGGGCGGTTTTGAAAGCGTCCAGCGCCAGTGCAATAACGGCCGCGCCGCGATGATGCTTGCGCCGCTCGTTGGCGGTGCGCGAAAACACGCTGTACTCGCCCTGGTGGTCGATCACGCGCTTGTCCTTGACCATGCCGCCCTCGGGAAATACGACGAGCTTGCGGTCGTGCAAAATTTCGCGCACCAGGAATGCAAACAGGTTCGGCAGGCTGTTCGGCACCACGCCGATGGAGTAGAGAAACTGGCTGAAACGATCGTCGCCCGCGAAAAATTCCGCCGCCGCGACCGAACGGCAATAGGCACCGGTCGCCTCGTGGATCAGGTACTGCGGAATGAATGTCTCGAAACGCGCGAAGTGATTGAACAGGAAGATATCGCCCTGGTGTACCGGGTCGGTGTCACCGATTTCGTCCTGGTGCAGCTTGATGTTGAGCTTGAGCAGCTTTCGCGTGGTGCGGAAGGCCTTGACGCAAAACGCATAGACCCGCTTGTTGATTTCCGGTTCTGCTGGATCGGCGGCCATCTAGCAACGCAATCCGTCGCGCGTCGTTCGAAGAGAATACAGCATCATATTAATAGAGTCCCGATTGCCGTTTAGAAGTTCAACGTCTTGCCGATAAGCAGGATGTCGCTAACTGATTCTTATACCAATGCAGTCGCGTGTTTGTCTATATCTGATCGTCATAATCAGCCTGTAC
>JBFGQE010000186.1:0-5591 GCA_041564355.1 Gammaproteobacteria bacterium
GCTCGCGATCTCGCGCGCGCCGTCGGCCTCGACCCGGATTCCAAGCAGGCCGGCCGAGCGCATGACGATACGGCCGAGTTCCTCCGCGCTGTAAAACTCGAGCCGCTGCACGATGCCGAAACGGTCGCGTAGCGGGGAAGTCAGCAGGCCGGCACGCGTGGTCGCGCCGACCAGCGTGAACGGCGGCAGGTCGAGCTTGATCGAGCGCGCCGCCGGGCCCTCGCCGATCATGATGTCGAGCTGAAAATCCTCCATCGCCGGGTACAGAATCTCCTCGACCACCGGGCTCAGGCGGTGGATTTCGTCGATGAACAGTACGTCGTGCGCCTCGAGATTGGTCAGGATCGCGGCCAGGTCACCGGCCTTTTCCAGCACCGGTCCGGAGGTCTGCCGCAGCGCAACCCGCATCTCGTTGGCGATTATATGCGCCAGCGTGGTTTTTCCGAGGCCGGGCGGGCCGAAAATCAGCACGTGATCGAGCGCTTCGCGACGCTTGACCGCGGCCTCGACGAAAATCTCCATCTGTTCACGCACTTCTTCCTGGCCGACGTAATCGGCGAGCATTTTCGGGCGCAGCGCACGATCCTGATCGAGTTCGTCCTGTACCGCCTCGGGGCTGATGACGCGTTCGTCGCTCATGCCTTGACCGTGGTCTGCAACGCCTTGCGGATCAACGCGGAAGCGCTGCCGACGGATTCACCGTCCTGCTGCGCGCGGCTGATCATTTTTTCCGCGTCGATGGCCTTGTATCCCAGCGCCTGCAGCGCCTCGATGGCCTCGTTGACGACCGAGTGACCGGCGGGCACCGAACTGCTTGCCGGCAGGTCGCCGAGCAGCGCGTCGAGCTTGTCGCGCATTTCGATGATCAGGCGCTCCGCGGTCTTCTTGCCGACGCCCGGCAGGCGGGTCAGCATCGCGACGTCATTATTCGCGATACACAGCGCAAACTGCTGCTCCTCGATGCCGGAGAGGATGGTCAGCGCCATTTTCGGGCCGACGCCGTTGATCCGGATCAACTGGCGAAACAGCTTGCGTTCCGGCTCGCCGGTAAACCCGACCAGGCTGTGCGAATCGTCCTTGACCAGCAGGTGCGTCCAGACCGATACCTGTTCGCCGACCTCGGGCAACTGGTAATAAGTGGTCATCGACACCTCGGCCTCGTAGGCGACTCCGTTGCAATCGATCAGAATCTGCGGCGCGCGCTTGGCGGCCAGGATACCGGTTAATCGGCTGATCATCGGCGGCGACTCTTCCTCCGTTTCAACAGGCCGGCATCGATGCCGGTCTTCAGTCGCGTAGCATAGAATTGTGCATGGCAGATAGCAATCGCGAGTCCATCGGCCTCGTCGGCCTGGAGCTCCTGCTGGATACCGAGCAGACGCTTGACCATGTGTTGCACCTGCTGCTTGCTCGCCGCACCGTTACCGACGATGGACTGCTTGATTTCGCGCGCGGCGTACTCGGCGATTTCGAGGCCCGCCCGGTGCGCGGCGCAAATCGCGGCGCCGCGGGCCTGTCCCAGCTTCAGTGCCGAGTCGGCGTTGCGTGCCATGAACACGTTCTCGATACTCATGTGCTCGGGTCGATATTGCTCGATGACCTGCTCGATTTCAGAAAAGATACACCCCAGTCGTTGCGGCAGGCCGTCGCCGCTGACCCGGATAGCGCCGCTGGCCAGGTAACCGATCCGATCCGCCTGGTTATCGATCAGTCCAAAACCGGTGATGCGCGATCCGGGGTCTATGCCCAGGATGATCATCCAGCCTCGGCCTCGTAGGCCTGTTCGGGAATTTCGGCGTTGTAGTAGACCTCCTGCACGTCATCGGAACTCTCCAGCAGGTCGACCAGGCGCAGGACTTTTTGCGCGGTCTCGACATCAAGATCGGCATTCGTCGATGCGCGCATGGTGAGATCGGATTCCTCGGGCTCCAGCCCGGCTTCGGTCATTGCCTGTTTTACCGCAACGTATTCGTCGGCCGCGGTCAGCACTTCGATACTGCCGTCGTCGGCAACGATGATATCCTCGGCGCCGGCGTCCAGCGCCGCCTCCATGATCGTATCCTCGTCATGCTCCGGCGAGTAAAGGAGCACGCCGACACTGTCGAACAGGTAGGCTACCGAGCCGCTCTGGCCGAGGTTGCCGCCAGCCTTGGTGAAAGCGTGGCGCACGTCGGCGACGGTGCGGTTACGGTTATCCGACAGGCAGTCGACGATAAAGGCGACGCCGCCCGGGCCGTAACCCTCGTAGCGAATTTCCTCGTAATCCGAACCGTCCAGTTCGCCCGCGCCGCGCTTGACCGCGCGCTCGATGGCATCTTTCGGAACCGACTGGGACTTGGCCTTGTCGACCGCGGTGCGCAGTGAAGGGTTTGCATCCAGGTCTGATCCGCCGGCCTTTGCGGCGACGACGATTTCACGGATCAACCGGGTAAACAGTTTGCCGCGTCTGGCATCCTGCGCTTTCTTGCGGTGCTGGATGTTCGCCCACTTACTATGACCGGCCACGTGTCGGACCTCGCTCGAAATGGCGCCATCTTAGCATTTTTTCTTGCGCGGGAATCCTACCAGCCCGGGGGCAGTTTTTTCTCGATGGTGATGTGTTTGCCCTCGATCGAAATATAGCCGCCGGTCTTCAGTTCCTTGAGTATACGGTGAACCATTTCGCGGGTGGCACCGACCCGGCTGGCGATATCCTGCTGGGTCAGTTTTTCGGTGACGAGTTTTTCACCGACCGCTTCGGCATGCTTGTACAGAACGCGCACTACGCGATTGTAGACGTCCTCGAGGGCAAGGCTCGAGACTTCCTCGGTCAGATCCTGGATGCGATGAATCAACAGGTCGATAATCTGCATGCTCACCGTGGGCTTGGTCAGCAGCGTGTCCATGAATACCTGCCGCGAGATGATGCCGAAGGTGGAATCCTCGGTGGTGATGATACTGGCCTGGCGCGGGATACCGCCGAGCGGAGCAAGTTCGCCGAAGGCTTCGCGCTCGCCGAGCGTGTTAATGATGATTTCCTTGCCCTTGTCGTTATGCAGGAAGACGTCGACCTTGCCCTGCAAAATAACATAGAACGAATCGGTTTCGTCGCCCTGACTGACGATCACCGTGTTCTTCGGAAACTGGCGTATCACGGTTTGCGAAGCGACACTTTCGATGTCGTCTTCGGACATTCCGCGAAACAACGTTATTTCTTCAAGCGTCTCGTTTAAGCTTGGCATGTTTATTTTTTAATAATCGCGCACTGCAACCACCATACTTACTAGAATATTCGTTTATTATCAAGCAGTTTTCGACAGGCCGTACGGTATCACCGACCGGCCGCTCATCGCCCCGGGTTGCTCGATTCCGAGCAATTGCAGCACCGTCGGCGCGATTGCGGACAGATTTGCACCGTCGGTAAGCGAATCAACCTGCGGGTCTATCACCATGCAGGGCACCGGGTGATTCGAATGCTGCGTATGCGGCTTGCCGGTTTCCGGGTCGATCATTTCATCGCAATTGCCGTGATCTGCGGTCAAAATGACCGAAAAACCGTGTTCTAGTGCCGCTTCGATCACCCGACCCACTTCGCGATCGAGCACTTCCACCGCCTCGATAATCGCGTCGCGCACCGCGGTGTGGCCCACCATATCGCCGTTGGCGAAGTTGACCACGATAAACGCGTAGTCACCGCTGTTGATCGCATCGACGACCGCATCGGCGACCCCGGGGGCACTCATCTCGGGTTGCAGGTCGTAAGTCGCGACGCGCGGCGAATCGATCAGGCATCGATCCTCGTGCAGATAGGGCGGCTCGCGCCCGCCGTTGAAGAAAAACGTCACGTGCGCATACTTCTCGGTCTCGGCGCAATGCAGCTGGCGCAGGCCAGCATCGCTGATAACGCTGCCCAGCGTTACCTCCGGCCGCACCGGGGCAAACGCGATCGGCGCGCCCAGGCGGGTATCGTAATAGGTCATCGTGGTCAGCGTGATCGGTTCGTAATCGGCGCCGCGATCGAATTCCTCGAAATGCTCGAGCGCGAACGCGGCGCAAATCTGACGCGCCCGATCGTTGCGGAAATTGAAAAAGATCAGTTCGTCGCCGCCCTGCAGCGGCTGCAGCCCGGGCAGACGTGTCGGCAGGATAAACTCGTCGTTCTTGCCGCTGGCGTAGCTTTGCTCGATCGCATGTCGGGCGCTTTCTGCCTCGAGGCCGCGTCCATGGACGACATTTTCCCAGGCCAGTTTGACCCGATCCCAGCGCTGATCGCGGTCCATCGCGTAGTAGCGACCGCAGACGCTGCCGATAAACCCTCCGCACTGCTCGAGCAACGCCTCGAGTTCGTCGACATAACCGAGCGCGGCCTGCGGCGCGGTATCTCGACCGTCGGTAATCATGTGTACCTGTGGCACGACGGCATGCTGATGACACAGCCGGATCAGCGCCTCGAGGTGGTCGATATGGCTGTGCACGCCACCGTCGGAGACCAGACCCATCAGGTGTAGCGGGCGACCCGCCGCGGCGGCGTCTTCGACCGCGCTGCGCAAGGCCGGGTTGGTGAAAAAACTGCCGTCCTCGATCGCATCGTCGATGCGCACGAGGTCCTGCTTGACGATGCTGCCACTGCCGATCGTCATGTGCCCGACCTCGGAGTTGCCCATCTGTCCCGCGGGCAATCCAACACCGCGACCCGAGGCTTCCAGCGTGGTCATTGGGAATTCGGCGAAATAGCGGTCGAAATTGGGCGTGTTCGCCAGCGCGATCGCGTTATTGGTCGGATCCGGGTTGATGCCGAATCCGTCGAGAATAATCAGTAGCGTGGGACGGCGAAACGCCCCGTCGTTAGTCGTCATAGAGATAAACAGTACTGCGTCCGGGATGGCGCTGCATCATACCGTAAAACCCGGCGAGGGTTAACCGGCGCGGGAGTGTCGGGGGCAATTCGAAGACTGCGCTCGGGGCTATACCCTGATATCGATAATCGTGCCGAGCGCGCGATTTGCGGTCTCGAGCGAACGTGCGTTAGCGCGCGTGTTACGCAGGATTTCCTGCTGCTCGAGCAGCGCGCGCTGCTGAGACCCCGCGGCAAAACCGTTGCCGCCTTCACCGCGGGCGACCTCGATAACGCTGCGCTCGAGCCGGGCAAATTGCTCGCGAAGACCCTGCTCCGCGCTGCGAACCGGGTCGGGAACGCTGTAAACCGATTTGGCGGAACCGAGAATTTCCATTAAATATCAACTAGTTGATTCAACAGCCTTTAGTCTAGGCTAAAAACGGGAAAATTATCCGCGGCGGGCGATACGACCGCGACCAAAGGTAGCAATCGAGGGACGAACGGTGGCTAGTAGAACGAAACCGTGACGGCATCGACGTCGTCCGCCGCGGCCACGGCCATCTCGCGCAACAACGCCGCGAGGTTCGCGGGATGAGTGTAGCTCAGCCTGACCTTGTAGTTATCCCAGTCGCTGTGCAGCCGAATCTCGATGCCATCCCGCTGCCAGCGATAACTTCGGTCGCTAATGAATCGGCCGTGGCGTGCCTCGGCCTCGCCGTAACGCGCACGCAGGCGGTGCAGCATAATCCTCGTATCGATGCCATGGAACTCGTAC